>JAKAEG010000261.1 GCA_021819985.1 Nitrospirota bacterium
TTTGGATAAGGACGCGAAACGGTCTTGAGGCCATTTCCTTGCGGGGTCTTTGGCGCCTGGGGCGATTACAAAATATTTCTGTTTTCCCGGTCTTCCAAACCAGTCCATAAAAGGCCTTGCAGGCCTATATGCCTTGCGGCCGGCAAGTCTAACCAGCTCCGCGTTTTTCTCCACTTCATGCACATCCTCCGGGCGTAGAGCAAGACCGGTATAAAAAAGGTCTCCAATTATTTTTTCGCAGGCTTTATAAGGAGGTGCATTATAACCGTAACGGTGCCGGGCGCCGCTGGCATGCGCCATAATGTCACCGTAAAGGAGTTCTCTATTTATACATGAATTTATGAAGATATGATTGCCGGCTTTCCTGATCTCACGAAGAAACTGCCAGCGGTAGGAAATTTCCTTTTTGAAACGAAGAGTGTCGCATCCGATCACTTTGTCCAGGTACGGACATTCTTCAAATAAAGGGGCTATCCAGGCTTCCGTAATTAAAATTGTTTCGTGATCTTCTACCCTGAATATCTCTCTATAGGCCCGTATCGCATCAATAAACATCACCACGTCACCCAGGCCATCAAGCCGCAGAAGGCATACTTTTTTCTTTGACCCGGTTTTGTGCTCCCCTTTTTTCATAAAATTCAAAAAGATGATATCAAAGAGGACCTGGAGCGTCCTTCTGGATATAAGTTTTAAATAGTTCATTGCCAGTTATTATCCCTCCAGTGTACTGAATTGCAGTTCATAAAGCCTCTGGTAAGCGCGAGAGTTCCGGAGCAGTTCCTCATGCGGGCCCGCAGCAAGGATCTTGCCTTTTTCCATTACAAGTATCCTCGTCGCCTTTCTTATTGTCGAAAGCCTGTGGGCTATTACGAATGTCGTCCGCTCTTTCATTAGATTTTCAAGCGCCATCTGTACTATAAGCTCGCTTGCAGAATCAAGCGATGATGTGGCTTCATCTAGGATGAGTATGGAGGGGCTTTTAAGAATGGCGCGCGCGATCGAAAGCCGCTGTCTTTGTCCGCCAGATAGCCTTGCGCCTTTTTCCCCTACAATGGCATCGTAGCCGCCGGGCAGCTCCATTATAAAATCATGGGCATAGGCCGCCTTGGCTGCGGCGATTATCTTATCGTCATCCGCACCCGGTCTGCCAAATGCAATATTGGATTTCACAGTATCATTGAAAAGGACGACTTCCTGGCTCACCATGCCGAAATGGGATCTCAATGAATGGAGGCTCGCTTTGGCAATATCAATTCCGTCCATCAGGATCATTCCGGTTGTAGGCTCATAAAATCTTGGAATGAGGTTTGCGAGAGTGGATTTTCCGCTGCCGCTTTCCCCTACGATGGCGATGATCTCCCCTTTACTCACTTTGAAATCAATTTTATCGAGCGCCTTGTGGGAATTGCAGGGATAGATGAAAGACACGTTTTTAAATTCTATAGACTCGTTTATTTCGGGGATGGGCCTGCCATCATTCGGTTCAGCCTTAAGCCCCAGCATATCAAAAATCCTTTCAAGAGGGGCCCTGACCCTGTGCACCTCGGCGTTTACTCTCGAAAGCCTCCGCGCAGGCGTGTAAACAAGAAATATCGCCGTGAGGAAAGAAGTAAATCCACCGGCGGTAAGGTGGCCTGTTACCACGAGCCTCCCTCCATACCAGAGGACAAAAGCTACGCCAGACCCGCCTGCCACCTCCATAATCGCAGAAGCAAGCCCCATTACTCTCACGGACCGCATGTTTTCCCTGTAGAAATCCCAGTTCCGTTTCAGAAAGCGTTCCTTCTGAGTGTCCTCCCGGACAAATGCTTTTATTATTTTCACCCCGGTAAAACTCTCGGAAAGGTCCTCAACTATTCCGGCCGCTTTTTCCTGTTGACGCAGGCTTATCCGCTTGAGTCTCCTTGATATCTTTTCCACCCCGTAAAACGCGACCGGCAGCAGGAAAACAGCGACAAAAGCGAGGTCCCATTTCAACCAGAAAACATATCCCACAAGGCACATTGTTGTGGCTGCCTCGACAAACAACTGTCTGACCGTAAGAGAGATTATCTGCTGGACCGCACCAGTATCGTTTACCACGCGGGATATCAGCTCTCCGCTGGAGGACGCGCTAAAATACCCCAGCGGCATATCTATTATTTTCTCATAAAGGCGTTGTCTGACATCCGCCACCAGTTTCTGGCTTGCCGACTGCATCAGGTACTCATAGGAGAAATTGAGGGCCGCCCTCGAAAAGAAAATTGCCATTATTATAAAAGAGATATGAGCCAGGATGCCCGAGTTCCTGTGTACAAGAATGCCGTCCGTGATCGGTTTTACTATCCAGGCAAAGGCCCCGTTCAAGCCCGCAATGACAAGGCTAATGAGAAGGGCGGCCGCGATGCGCCTCCGGTGCGGTCTGATAAGGGTGTAAAAACGCCTGATCTCGTCCCGGGTTGCTGTTGATAAGAAAGGCATGAAATATTTTAATTAAAATCGCGGCTAAAAATACAGGAGAGATCACGATGTCTTATCCATTGCGACCCACGGTCTGCCCCATTGCATATGACTGGCCTTCATTTTCTCTTTATAAATGCGGGAATACGATAAACCCTGTATCAGCATGTGCCGGAAAAATTTTTGTTATAATTCCATAGAAGATGCGATCCTTATGACCAAACGCCCTCTGAAAATAATTACCCTCCTTTCCGGCACAGGAAGGGGCGGAGCTGATATATTGGCCCTTGATATTTCGAAACGGCTTAAAAAATCAGGGCATGATGTCATATTCGCCTGCCCGCGGGACAATGCGCTGATTGATGAAGCAACGTCCTGCGGTATCGGTATACTCATTCTGGACCGGCAGGGAGGCGCCGATCTGGAAAGTCTGCGCTCTTTCATAAGATTCTGCCAGAACGAAAAAGTAGATATCGTAAATTCACATCATTCCCGGGGCAGACATTTTCTGACCTCGGCGAAACTTCTGGGGCTCAAGCCCAAAACTGTTTTTACAAGGCACTGTCTTTCCGGAGGGCCCCCGCTAGGCCTCTTTTTTTATAATTTTGCTTCAGATCTGAATATTGCAGTCAGCCACTCAGTAAGAAAGAGCCTGCTGTTGGGCGGCATGCTGCCCGGCAGGACAAAGACCGTCTATGGCGGAATAGATATCGGGAAATTTGAGAAGGTCCCAGGAGAGAAGGTTGAAGAAACAAGGGGGAAATACGCGGCGCCAGGCATACTCAATATAGGTATTGTCGGCAGATTTTTTGCCCTTGCGGATAAAAATAAGCCGTCCCTTAAAAGGCATGAAGTGCTGTTTCGTGCGCTGGCCGGTTTAAATGAGGATTTTAATCTTCTCGTGCTGGGGACTTCTGACAAAAAGCCGCTCGATATGCTTATCGACCTGGCCCGTTTTCACGGCCTGGACGATAGGAAGATCACAATCTGCGGTTTTCAGGATGATCCGGCGCCTTTTTACAAAATAATGGATATAAATGTCCTCCCATCTCCAAGGGAAGGACTTGGGCTTGCCCTGATTGAAGCAATGGCCTCGGGCGTACCCTCGATCGGGGCCGCGGGAGGCGGAATAAGGGAGATAATAACGGACGGCGTGGATGGTTTCCTGTTCAAGCCGGGCGACAGCGGGGAACTGGCAGAAAAGATCAGTGTTCTTATTAAAAATGCGAAACTGAGAGAAATGTTTATAGAAAACGGCAGAAAAAAAGTAAAAGAACTGTTCGATATAGACAAAAACACCAAACAGCTGGAAGATGCATTTTACAGCCTTTTAAATTAAAAAACCGGTTAAATTGAAACTCTGAATTTTAAAATGTGCCCCCTGCGCTAATTAATCAGATACATTTTTGTTTCAGAAATAACGTAGATGTCCTTTGATCAATTTTTCCAATAAGGAATGGCCGTGAAGCATGCGTTCCGAGGTCCTCCACCATCCGGCCTGAAGTTTTCCGAATCTCCTGTCAATGAACCTTTTCAAAAATGAAAGATTATATTTGCCGCGATAATAGGCCCGGTTATCGTCTTCATATCTGTTTTCAGGTTCCTTTCCGCGGATATAATTCTGTGTCATAGAGCCAAAGTGATGGATAAAAGAGCGTCCTGTAGTGCCGAGCACATATCCGCCCAATTTCGCCCTGCGGAAGAAATCCTCGTCTTCAAACTGGCCGATCCTGAAATTTTCATCGAAAAATCCGATCTCATCAAATACATCCCTCCGCACCATGAAAAGAATTCCCTGGGCAACTCCCATTCGCGAGACCCCGCTCATTCGGCTGATAAAATCCTTTGAGTATGAAACGATGTCATAATTATATTGCCCTTCCCTGATAGCGGGGCTTACGATCGCGGCTTTTTTCTCCCGGGCAAAATCGAGAAGTCCTTCAAACCAGCCTGGCGAAAGGATTATATCGTTGTTAACAATAGCGATCCATTGCCCTCGCGACGCCCTGATACCCTGGTTCCACGCCCGTGCGCATCCCAGGTTTTTTTCATTGCAGATCACGGTGATATCCCGGCACTCCTGCAGATATTGCGCGGTTTCATCTGACGACCCGTTATTAATGACTATGACTTCGCTTTTTTCGGGACGGGCCGCCTGGAGGCTTTCGATGCAGATCTTTG
>JAKAEG010000262.1 GCA_021819985.1 Nitrospirota bacterium
CTGGAATTCGGGGTCAGAGATATGATACTTCGAATTTTCCAAGAGCAGGGAAAGAGAGCTGGCCATGTTTTTAAGGTCATGGACCACAAAGGAAGTCATCCTGGTTACCGCCGCCATTTCCCTGGTCTGGGCAAGCTCTTCGGAAAGCTTGAACATCCTCAGGGCAAGAGACGACTGTTTTGCCAGGTTCCTAATGAGGTCAAAATCCTCGTATATGAGCTTTTGGCCGCCGGGTTCCCGGCCCAGCAGAATAAACCCTTCCAGATCGCCGTTTGCCGCAAGCGGGACCGCAAGGCACCGGCCCGCCTGTTTGAAGAATGCATCCTCTTCGTCAGAGAGCGAATACTCCCCGTCAGAGGGGTCCAGCACCCTTTTTTTATCGAGGAAATAAGATACAAGCTCCCTCGAGATCCGGACCTCTTTTGGCGCGGACATTTTGCGGGCGGAGGCGAAAACATATGCGCCTCTTTCGGGGCTGTAGTAATACAGGACCGCCCCCCTGAGGTAAAAAATCTCAATAAGGATCGAAAGGGCCGCGTTTTCCACCTGTTCGATAGTCCGGCACTTGGCAAGCCAGCCCGTAAAATTGAGCCAGACGGCCCGGTAATCGTGCTTGTTGGCGAAGAAATTCTTGCTGACAAACACCTTCACTTCCATTCTGAAACGCTTTGACAGAAGAAGAAAGGCCGTAAAAACACCGGCAGCGAAGATCGCAAAGACCTCCGCGCCAGTTCCATATGATATACCGAAATATCTGATCCCCGCGCCTATAAGACCAAGGCTTACCAGATACCCGCCTACAACGAGGGCCGACACCGACCGGTAAAGTATATACCTGGAAACCCTTATTCTTACGCTCTTCCCGTGGAAAACCCTGGAATAAAGTATCAGGAGGGCTGATAGGATGAAAACTCCGGACCTGGCAGGCACCAGGTCCATATTTATTATGTGATAGAGAAGGCCCTGGCTGTAGTAAAAGATAAGCATCAGCAGGATGGCCCCGAAGCCTATCACCTCGAACTTTATTTCCGCCCGGGCCTCCTGTGAGGCGGCCTTGAAAGTAGCCTCCAGGTTCGCAAGGGCAAAAATGCAGTAAAAGATGATCCCGAAATAAAAAAAGTCGCCGGCCCAGCCAAGCGGAAGCGCCATCCCGTACGTCCCCGGTTCCCGGAAGAATGTCCTGTAAGGAAGAAGCGCAAGCCCCGCGGGGAACAGGAGCGCCATGGCGGTAAGCGCCCTGGACGGCCATCGGGCAAGGCGCAGGCCTCCATTCCGTCCGTAACAAGCGCCAAAAAATACCAACGCCATAGGCAGGAGCGATTCGGAGGCCAGCATCGGCCTTTCAAAAGAGAGGTAACCGTTTGCAACCAGCCATCCACCGGCCTCTACCAGGCAAAGGGAGAAAATAGCCGCGGAAACAAACGCATCTTCCGGCGAAGTGCGCCTCAGCAGAAAATGCGCGGACAACGCCAGAAACAGCAGGCAGGCCACAGCTGAAAGGACCAGCTCAGGCATAAATTAAAATAAAAAACCCATTCCCATATTTTTATCTTTACTGGATGGCATCGCGTCTATGATCTTTTATTGCGGATCCAAATCTTTTTGTTTTTTACAAAAGCCAAATCCTTATCGCCGGGAGGGAGTTTCAAATCTCTTTAGCAGCCGGATGATAAGCCCCAGAAGGGCAAGGCCGATCAAAAAAAATAAAATACCTCCGTCCCTGTGCAACTTGCCATACATAAAGGACCTGTCAACGTACAGGGAGAGGAGCGAAAGAGTAGCGATGCGTATGGAGTTTTTAACCGCGGCAATCGGAATGGCCACCAGAAGCGCGAGGAACCTTCCAGGCCATCTTGCCAGGAATACGTGTCCCATTATTACGGCCATGATCAAAAGCGAAATGCTTGAACGTATCCCGCTGCATTCATGGGCCACATAAATGCCAAGCCCCGGGAAAGAAAACGCAAAGCCCTTATGCAAAAAAGGTATCCCTGTGAGCTTAAAGATCTGATCAGCGCCATATGTCGAACCCGTCTGCAGAAAAAATATGGCCTTATTCAAAATGAAAGACGGAATGGGGACCATAAAAAACAGAAACAACAGCGGAAATGAGGCTGCCATGAAGGCATCAATGCCAAAAAGGAGCAAAAAGCCCCCGAAACAGAAGAACACGGCAGACAAGGCCATAAAAAAAAGCTGATCGTTCTCATTTAGCACGCCGGCCTGGCTTTTGCCGATCAGGTACGGCGCGGCGCTCAGGAGCACAGCCAGGGCCCCCAGGAAATAGGAATGCCCCCCGGCAGTGAATATCTTTTTCTCTTTTCTTTTCCGCCAAAAGAAATATCCGCTTATTAAAGGGATAAGGGGGATATGCGAAAAATTATCATTATGAAATGAAAATATCAGCAGCTCCTTGAGCGGCCCGTAAAATATGACCGCTCCGGCAAGGATGAAAAAAAGGAAAAACATTTTCCACGGCCCGGAGAGGAAAACCACGGGAGATGGACTGGATGTGGCCGGTTCAGACATTTTTATTTTTGTTACGCCCGTTGTCAAGCCTTAACAATGTTTTTCTTTGTTTTCACGGCCCTGGTGGCATTGCGCGTGTCTATAAGAAGAGATGAGTTTTTCGCTATGAATTCGTAATCATAGCAGGAGTGATCGGTGGCGATGACGGCGCAATCATAGCGCTTCAGGGTTTCCACGGCAAGAGGGACCGACTTCATTTTCAGATTGTACTTGCGCATCTTCAGCGTTTTTGGGACAAAAGGGTCATTATAATCCACTACGGCGCCCTTCAGGTTAAGCAGCTCTATCAGCTTTAGCGAGGGGGATTCCCTTGTATCGTCAATGTCCTTCTTGTAAGCAAGCCCCAAAACGAGGACCCTAGAGCCCGCTATGCTTTTGCCCCTCTTGTTAAGCGCATCGATTATCTTGTCCACCACATAATAAGGCATCGAGGTGTTTATCTCTCCGGCAAGCTCTATGAATTTCGTATGAAAGTCATAGGCCCTTGCCTTCCAGGTCAGATAGAACGGGTCTATGGGTATGCAGTGCCCACCCAGGCCGGGACCCGGATAAAACGCCTGAAATCCAAAAGGCTTGGTCTTTGCCGCTTCTATGACCTCGCATATGTCTATATCCATCCTGTCAAACAGGACCTTCAGCTCATTTACGAGAGCGATATTGACCGCCCTGTAGATGTTTTCAAGGAGTTTTGCCGCTTCCGCGACCCTTGTGGAGGAGACGGGTACGGTTTTCTCGATGACCGTGCCATAAAGGGCATTGGCCATCCTGAGACAGCCTGGGGTGTATCCGCCCACTATCTTGGGGATCGTTCTCGTAGAAAAGCTCTTGTTGTTAGGGTCTTCCCTTTCCGGGGAAAAGGCCAGGTGAAAATCGCGTCCCGCCTTCATGCCGTTGCCCTCAAGTATCGTCCGCATATCCTCATCGGTAGTCCCTGGATACGTGGTGGATTCAAGCACAATGAGCTGCCCTTTTCTGAGGTGAGCGGCGATGGTCCTGGCGGAATTAAGAACGTAGGTCAAGTCCGGTTCCCTGTGCTGGTTGATCGGGGTCGGCACGCAGATGATGATGCAGTCGGCTTCCCCAAGCAGGGAGAAATCCGATGTGGCCCTGAATTTTCCCTTTTTTTTGACCTCCAGTATTCCATCTGAAGGGATGTGCTTTATATAGGACCGGCCCTGGTTCAGGGCATCGATCTTGTTTGTATCAACATCAAAACCGGTCACCGGGAAACCGGCCCTTCCAAACTCTATTGCCAGCGGAAGTCCCACATATCCCAGGCCGATAATACCCACCGCCGCACTGCGATCTTTGATCTTTTCAAGTGTTTTTGTTTTCAAATTCAGTTCTCCCTATTGGTTTCCTTGCTGGCCCGTTACTGAATGATCCTGCTCAGTTCATTGGCCCGTCTTGGTCAGTTTTCATTGGACTGTCTTGGCCAGTTCATTGGAATAATCACTCTCATGATTGTAGCTGTCCAAGGCAGTGATAGCAAAGTAATATGTGCCAGCGGCAAGCCCCTGGACCTGATATGCGCATGTGCCAGCGGACAGGTCGCACGCGCTGAGAGGCACCTTTATCACCTGTGTGTACTTCCCGGATGAGGTCCCGTAATAGATCCTGAACCCCGCCAGATCTTTCAATGTGCTTTTGTCCACATTCGTGACCGGCGTATTCCAGTTGAGGGTTGTGCTGAGTGTGCCTGCGGCCAGTGTGCTTCCTCCAACGCTTGCAACCGGGCTTCCTCCGCTTGCCGTCCCCGATGCGCCCCCGCCACCTCCACAGGCCGGAAGCAAGACAAGCAGCTGTATAATCAAGACCAAACAAAAAAGTTTTTTCTTTTCTTTAAAGACTGATTTTTTCATATTACTCCGGGAGTGGGCCCCTTTCCTGAAAATATTTGGGGAGGTTCATTGGAAATGAATTTTTTTCTAGTGCAAATTGGTTGGAGGGCTGGGCCGCTTTCCCTCATAGGCCCCCATGGACCAGCCAACCGGCAAGCCCGTGGTCAAACCAGCAGGCACAGGGCGCGTCACGGTCTGACTGATGTCCGCGATGAGACTGTTTGAACTGTTAGTGGGGAAATTTCCGG
>JAKAEG010000263.1 GCA_021819985.1 Nitrospirota bacterium
CGCACCCTGATCGCCGCGACGCTCAATCTGATGGCGCACGTCGGGCGCGCCGAGCATCTGCCGGCCATTCGCCGCCACGCCTCCTTTAAATTCGGCCATATTTGCCGGAAGCGGTTGATCCCGCTCATCACGTGCTCGCCTCCCTGCTGATATTCATCTATACAATGGGAAGCGGCTTGAATGAAACCTTTTTTTTATTTACCTATTCTGCTTTTGTGGGCATGGGGCTTGGTTATGAGAACGCGGGCCAGGAACGGATTAAGGCATGAGAATTCTGCTTATCAACAAGTTCCTTTATCCCAAGGGCGGAGACGCCATAAGCACGCTTGCCACGGGCAGGCTGCTTTCGGAAAGAGGGCATGAGGTATTTTCCTGGGGAATGGACAACCCCGAAAATCGGGACATTCCGCTTAAGCAATATCTTGTCCCCCATGTAAATTACAACGGAGAACTGAGCGGACGAGATAAATTCCGGGCCGCTTTGAACATCCTTTATTCATTCGAGGCAAAAAAGAGATTGGCGGCGCTCCTGGAGAAAATTAAACCGGACATGGTCCATCTGAACAATTTCGCCCACCAGCTTTCCCCCTCCATACTGGATGCCATAAAGAGCCGCAGGATCCCCGCGGTGATGACCATGAGGGACTATAAAATGGTCTGCCCTTCCTACGCCATGATCTCAGGCGGCAGGCCTTGCGAGAAGTGCGAAGGGGGCAGGTATTACAACTGTTTTTTAAGAAGGTGCACAAAGTCCTCCACGTTCAAGAGCCTTGTGAACGTGTGCGAGATGTACCTCCACCATGATCTGCTCCACATATACGGCAAGATAGATCTGTATATATCCCCAAGCCGGTTTCTGCTGGATAAGGTCAAGAAGATGGGGCTGAAGGGCAAAGTGCGATATCTGCCCAATTTTGCCGATATCTCCGGCAGTATCGCCCCGGATTTCAGGTGGAAGGCGGAGGAGATCGTATACGTGGGAAGGCTTTCCCATGAGAAGGGACTGCATACGCTGGTGGATGCCGTAAAAGGCGCCGGCGTAGGGTTGAAGATCATTGGAGACGGCCCGCTCAAGGAAGATCTGGAAGACAGGATAAGAAAAGAAAAGATGGAAAACATCCGGTTGATGGGTTACATGAAGGGCGGCGCGCTCCAGGAAGCGGTAAGGGATTCCATGTTTCTCGTGATCCCCTCCGAATGGTATGAGAATAACCCGCGATCCGTAATAGAGGCGTTTGCGCTGGGCAAACCGGCGCTTGGCGCCAGGATCGGCGGAATTCCGGAGCTCGTGCGCGACGGAGAGACCGGGTTTACTTTCGAAGCAGGAAATGTTTCCGACCTTAAAGCCAAGATTGGCCGAATGCTGCAGGAAAGAGATAAACTACCGGGAATGGGCCAAAACGCGCGGCAATTCGTGGAACGCGACCTCAATCCGCAGACCCATTACATGCGACTTATGGAATTATACGGCAAAGCAATTGAAATAAACAGGGCAAGGAGGTAGCGGGCGCGATTGGAAGCGGCAGTAATTATTACTTACAGGTGTAACGCCAGGTGCCATATGTGTAATACGTGGCAGTTCCCTACCCGGCAAGAGGACGAAATATCGCCCGGCTTCCTTGAGGAGCTGCCTTCACTTGATTTCTGCAATATAACCGGTGGCGAGCCGTTCCTTAGGAACGACATCGGTGATATTGTCAAAGTATTAAAGAAAAAGGCAAAAAGAATAGTTATCAGCACGAATGGTTTTTTTACTGAAAGGATATTGGAGCTGGCCGCGCGGAATAAAGAAATAGGCATAAGGATCAGCATCGAAGGTTTGCCTGCGGCCAATGACGAGTTAAGGGGAATCAAAAACGGTTTTGATCATGGCATCCGGACGCTTCTCGAGCTTCAGAGAATGGGGCTGAAAGATATTGGTTTTGGAATAACGGTGTCAGACAAGAATGCTGCTGATATGATAGAACTCTATCAGCTTGCGGACTCGATGGGGCTGGAATTCGCTACGGCGGCGGTGCATAATTCTTTCTATTTCCATAAACATGATAATGTCATAGCGCTCAAAGCTGAGGTTTCGAGACATTTCGAGGGCCTGGTCTCTGAATTGCTTAGGACAAAACGGATGAAAAACTGGTTCAGGGCTTATTTTAATTTTGGACTGATAAATTACATTAACGGGAAGGAAAGACTTTTGCCTTGTGAAGCGGGAATAGAGAATTTTTTTATTACGCCAGCGGGCGATGTCTTGCCATGTAATGGTTCGCCGGAACCATGGACCATGGGCAATATCAAAACTCAAAAATGGGATGATATATGGAACGGCAAGAATGCCGCCCTAATCAGGCAAAATGTAAAAAGCTGCAAACGGAACTGCTGGATGATAGGAACCGCTGCTCCCGTCATGAAAAAATACATCGGGGTCCCTCTTAAATGGGTGCTCAGAAATAAATTGAAAAGCATGGCGGGGAAGCATATCTGGAAATGAAAAATCACGGCAACCGGCAGGTTTGATATGAGAGTGGCTGTACTTGGGCTGAGGGGATTCCCGGGTGTTCAGGGAGGTGTTGAGAAACATTGTGAAGAACTTTATCCCCGGCTCGCGAAATTGGGATGTGAGGTCACAGTTTTTACAAGGTCTCCATACATGGAGAACGGAAGTAAAATCAGATACCAGGATGGAATAAAATTTGAAAATCTATGGTGTCCGAAAAAAAAATCATTTGAAGCTATAACTCATACTTTTTTAGGGGTAATCAAGTCCGGTAACATACGGCCGGATATTTTGCATATACATGCAATAGGTCCGGCCCTTTTGTCGCCAATGGCAAAGGTCCTGGGACATAAAACCGTTATCACTCACCATGGGCCTGATTACGAAAGGGAAAAATGGGGAAGGGTCGCAAAATTGATATTAAGATCGGGGGAAAAATCCGGAGTTTATTCAGGAGATGCAATTATTGCAGTATCCCGCTTGATAAAAAGAACAATAGAGAATAAATATAAAAAAGCGGCCGTTTACATTCCAAACGGAGTTTCCATCCCCGATTTTGTTCCTGCCGGCGCCGAATTGAAAAAATTACAGCTTGAGGCCGGCAAATACATTTTCACTGCATGCAGATTTGTACCGGAGAAGGGGCTGCATGATCTCGTTGAGGCATACTGGAAAATTAAAAATCCGGATTTCAAGATGGTCATTGCCGGAGACGCTGATCATGAAACTGCCTACAGCAGGAATCTTAAAAAAATGTGCTCTGAAACGCCCGGGGTGGTGCTGACTGGGTATGTGACAGGTTTAAAAAAGAGCGAATTATTTTCGAATGCCGGTCTTTTTGTGTTGCCTTCATATTACGAAGGTCTGCCAATAGCGCTTTTGGAAGCCCTTGGTTATAATTTACCCGTTCTTGTTAGTAATATTCCTCAACATGGGGAAATTGCTTTAAACGCGAACTCATATTTTCAGACTGGCAATACTGATGATTTGGCAAATAAAATCAAGCAAAAATTATCTGAAAAAAAATCATGCAGAGAAACTGAAAACGCTTCAAATATTTCACTTTTAAAACTGGAATATAACTGGGACACAATAGCTGAAAAAACTTTGGAAGTTTATGATAAGGTATCGAAATCTGGTTAAATAGGTCCTGTTGCGAAAGAAATTCAGTCCTTTGCCGTTTCCTTTTTTGCCGTATTCCTCTCGTTCGTCATTCCCGCATGTCTTAAGCGGGAATCCAGCGGCGTTGCCTTTGATTTTAAAACAAAAAAAGTAACTGGATTCCCGATTACTACCTCGGGAATGACGGCTATTAGACGCTATACGACGTGGTCCGGCAGATTTAGCGAATTCTGCCCGGTAGGGTTCCTGGACGATATCCCGAAAAGGCGGGGAAAGATTCCGGACAACATTGACCATCTCCCTGCGCGACGGCAACCAAAAGGGGACTTATTGACAAGCCGTCTGTTACATGATACAAGTTTTAAAGTTTCAACCACATTCATTTCACAGTCCAACTTTCAAATTACCACAGCTGAAAATACCGTTGCGGGCACCGGAAAACGTGCCAGAGGAGGGCAATTATAATGCTTGTCGAAAATGCTGCCGTGGAAAAGGAAATACGTTCGGGTCTTATTGACAAGATCCGCCGCCGGGAAGCAAAAGTCGGCGTGATCGGCCTGGGTTATGTGGGACTGCCCCTCGTGCTCGAATTCTCGAAGGCTGGGTTCCCCGTGACCGGCTTCGATGTAGACCAGAACAAGATAGGGGTATTGAAGCAGGGCGGCAGCTATATAAAACATATAGGCGCGGAGAAGATAAGGGCACTAAAGTCCTTCAGAGCCACAGACGATTTCTCCGTGATATCGGAAATGGACTGCATCATTGCCTGTGTGCCGACCCCGCTCAATGCGAACCGGGAACCGGATATGTCTTACGTCTTCGGGACTGCCGAAGCCATAGCAAGGCACATGAAACCGGGCCAGTTGATCGTGCTTGAGTCAACTACCTACCCCGGCACTACGGATACCGATATGAGAAAGATACTTGAGACCTCAGGGCTCCGGGCGGGCATTGATTTCCACCTGGCT
>JAKAEG010000264.1 GCA_021819985.1 Nitrospirota bacterium
AATCCGCCCGATAAACCCGCCTTTACCGGACGGGGAGCCCGCCCAGCGCTCCAGGACCGGGGCACTCGCATACCTGTTGAATGCCCCCAGGTTCAGCAAGGCCAGAAAAAAAACCATCTTAACCAAAACAGTCAGACCGTAAGGAGTGTCCAGTAGCGCCTTTTCACTGCCCACAAAATTCAGATAGTTGAATACTGCGGTGATCGCCATTACGTCTACTCCCAAACCCGCCATCGCTGAAAACCTGCGGGTGATACCCGCTAGCTGAATGGGCGAGGTTTCGGGCTTTGAATCATCCGGACCTTTTAATGATTCGAGGAAGAACAAGGGTTGAAAGCGCAAGCAGGCCGCCTCCCCATATCTGCGCTCCCATAAGATGGAACCAGAGATTCAAATCGTGAAATTTTAAGCTGCCCTTGTCCGATGGGTGTCCGTATACGCTTCCAATAATGGCGGCGAGGCTCATCCAGGGCCGTCTGGTCAGGATAACTGCCGGCAGGTGTTAAAACCCAGAGATGGGTAAGGACTATTCCAGTCAGGAAGACCAGCGAGATAAGCTCAATCCACCTGGAAATCACTTCGATAATCATTGGCCCCCGCAAAAGATGAATGGCTGAAATGGAGAGATAGGGCTATTTCTCCTCTGAGACATTGATTTGCCTGATTATTTCTTTTCCGTCACTTATTATTTTCACGCTCACGGTCTTTCCCACTGGTGTTTCCGCAACTATGCGGGCAAGGTCATTAACACGACTTATTTCTTTTCCATCAAAGGAAACGATGACGTCCCCTCTCTTTATTCCCGCCTTTTCCGCGGGGCCGCCGGACACCATGTTGGCAACTAAAGCCCCTTTTGCCTCCTTAAGGCCGAATGCCTTTGCCAGTTCCCGGGTAACGCTCTGGACTTCCACGCCTATCCAGCCCCTTATGACCCTGCCATTCGTCTTAAGTTGTGACACGATGTTTTTGACCGTATTGCTGGGTATTGCAAAGCCTATTCCCTGCCCAGACTTTATTATGGCCGTATTGATGCCGATGACCTTCCCGAACACGTTTAAAAGAGGCCCCCCGCTATTGCCTGGGTTGATGGGCGCGTCGGTCTGGAGGAAATTTTCATAAGGCCCGGCTCCGATCGCCCTTCCCGTGGCGCTTATTATTCCCTGAGTCACGGTATGCTCCAGCCCGAAGGGGTTTCCGACGGCGATCACCCAGTCGCCGGGCCTGATTTTGCCGGAGTCTCCGAATTGGAGGAAAGGTAAATTAGAGGCATTTATCTTTACAAGAGCTAGATCGGTTTTTTCGTCCGCCCCTACCACTTGCCCCTTAAAAGTCCTTCCGTCCGAAAGTATCACCTTTATTTTTTGGGCGCCCGAAATAACGTGGTTATTTGTTACTATGTAGCCGTCTTTTTCAATGATGATGCCCGAACCAAGGGCCTGTTGCCTCAATTTCATATTTGGCACATTGCCAAGAAATCTTTTAAGGAAATTCCGCTCTTGATCTTCTCCATGCGGCCCGAAGAAGAAATAGAAAGGATAGCCCGGCACCACGACCGTCGTCTCCGTGCTTATGTTCACGACTGCGGGGCTTGCCTCCTGCGCCAGATCTGCAAAGGATTTCGGGAACCCCACCACATGCGTTGCCGGGACCTCAGCTTTTTTGCAGCCGGCCTGAAAGACCAGGATGAATAAAAAAAGGAGGACATAAGGGACATGTGCAAGCAGGATCTTTTCCTTTTTCTTCTTCATAATCTCGCTCCCCGCAGCCAAGATGGGAATTTTAATTCACTGTGATTTGATCGGACTTTTGTCATTGATCGGAGTTGCGGCCGTGCTTTTTCAAATTCTATCGCGTATGTGTCACGAATTCCACTATTAAAAGCCGCAGGTCACCTCGGCAACGATATGCGTTCTCCCCGGGTATTACTCGCGCGCATCCTGTCGCTGATTTTCCCTGAGTACAGGGAACGGGGCGCTGTGAGGAAGAGAGACATTTGCCTGTGACTTCAGAAAAAAATAAAAATAAGAACTCCTCCCCCCAAATTCCCCACGGCAGTACAAATGTTTGACAGGCACTGGCAGCTATGATAAAAGTACATTAAGCAGTTTGACGTTCTCATCCCACAAAATAAAATTTCCCAAGGAAAAACCTAAAATGAAAAAGATCTATTGCAAGAGAATTCTGATTACCGGGGGAGCAGGGTTTATAGGGTCTCATCTTTGCGAGAAACTGCTTGCCCAGGGGAATGAAGTGTTGTGCGTCGACAATTACTATACCGGAAGGAAGGCAAATATCGCCCATTTTGCTGACGATCCGAATTTTGAGTTCATGAGGCATGACGTATGCGTCCCTCTTTCCGTGGAGGTGGACGAGATATTCAATCTCGCCTGTCCCGCATCCCCGGTCCATTACCAGTTCAATTCCGTGCAGACTACCAGGATCGCGGTGCAGGGTGCGCTTAACATGCTGGGGCTTGCCGAAAGATCGAGGGGCAAGATATTCCAGGCCTCCACCTCGGAAGTCTACGGGGACCCCGCTATACATCCGCAGCCGGAGAGCTATTGGGGCCATGTTAATCCCATTGGACGGCGGGCATGTTATGACGAGGGAAAAAGGTGTGCCGAAACCCTTTTCTTTGATTATAACCGCCAATACAATGTAAGGATAAAGGTCGCGCGCATATTCAATACGTACGGCCCCAGAATGCTTCCCAATGACGGGCGCGTGGTCAGCAACTTCATCCTTCAGGCGCTCAGGGGAGAGGACATCTCGGTTTACGGGGATGGCGGCCAGACCAGGAGCTTTTGCTACATAGATGACATGGTAGAGGGGATATTGAAGCTGATGGATACGCCGGACGATTTCACCGGCCCCGTCAATCTGGGCAACACTCATGAGGTTAGCATCCTGGAGCTGGCCGAAAGGATAATAAATCTCACGAACTCCAAGTCCAAGATAACCTTCATGCAATTGCCTTCGGATGATCCCATTCAGCGCAAGCCGGATATAGGCCTGGCGCGCGAGAAGCTCCAATGGAATCCTAAAATAAACCTGGCAGAGGGGCTTAAAAAAACGATAATGTATTTTGAAAACCTTTTAAGCGGAGACAGAAATCCGTTAAAGATCGGTGATTTTAAAAAAGCAGTGCTTGTGTGAGGTGCAGTTGGATATCCTTTTTAAGATAAACTGAATAAAAAACAATAATTAAATCCTTCTGGTCAATCCCCAAAAAAGTTCGATACAAAAACTGGATGAGGCGATCTAATCCCACGCCTATTCCAGTCCGATCTTCCAAACCTTTCCCATCAATAAAAAAAAATTTGCTTGTTACTTAAGGTAGCATTAAGAGCTTTTTGTTACTTTTTGTAACATTCTTGTCGTAATCATCCCCAAATGTTTTTTGGTATAACTTTTTGAAATATTAATAGAATATTGCAAGCCTGCTTCAGGTATCAAACTTGCTCCTTCTTAATCTCAATAAAGCTGCGGCTTCCCGGCAGCACAAAAATAATGATCTTGAGGAGGAGAAACGAAAATGGCTGAAGAAGTTAAATTTGGCAATCCCGCGGTGGTGGGCCTTGGCGGGTTCGGCATGACGACGCTTATCCTGCAATTTCACAATCTGGGACTGGTGGGCCTTGGGCCTGTTATCTGGATAGGGCTGCTGTTCGGCGGCGGAGCCCAGCTGGTCGCGGGCATGCTAGAGTTCAAAACCGGGAACAATTTCGGTTTCTGTGCCTTTACCGGCTACGGCGCGTTCTGGATATCGCTGTGCCTTTACCTCATTTTCGGTACAAATGCTGACGTGACGAAGGCTTATGGGGTTCTGCAGTTTGACGGCCATGGTCTCGGCATCTTCCTTCTGATGTGGACCTTTTTCACATTCATCCTGTTCATCGCATCAATGAAGCACCATACGACCCTCGCACTGCTCTTCCTTACCCTGCTTATTGGTTTCATTGGCCTGGACCTGAAAGAGTTGGCCGGAAGCAACGTGGCCGGTACTCTTGCGGCCGTGGACCTTATAGTATGCGCCTTGCTGGCGTGGTATCTGATGGCGGTTGCCGTGTATGCCGAGTCCGGGATAAGGCTGCCCGTCGGCAGGCCCTGGATTTAATCCAGCCGGGGGATATGGTCCAGCCGGGCCAGGAAGAATGTCCGGCCGCTATTTTTGCTTCGTTTTTGAAGCGGCGGGCCGGAGCGCACGGGGACACACATAATATGATAAAATCACGCATACAATTCTATTTTTCAGGAGAAAAGGACAACGATGGCTGAAGACGGGATGGGTAATGGGTTCGATGTTCTTATGTCTGAAAACCGGATATTCCGGACGGCGCTTGGATTCGGGGGGAAGGCACACGTAAAGAACATGGATGAGTACATGGCCATCTATAAGCGCTCCATAGAGGACCCGGAGGGTTTTTGGGGCGAGATGGCGGAAAAAAGGCTGGCCTGGTTCAGGAAGTGGGACAAGGTCCTGGACTACGATTTCGAAAAGCCGTACATAAAATGGTTCCAGGGCGGCAAGCTGAACGCCTCGTATAACTGCCTGGACAGGCACCTTTCA
>JAKAEG010000265.1 GCA_021819985.1 Nitrospirota bacterium
ACAGGGTGGCCTCCGAAGGCACATTCCTTATAGATTCGGAGTCGAGGCTTGAGGGAGTGACCAAATAGTGAGGGATCCCCGCAAGCCCTCACCCTCCGCTTCGGGACCAGTCCCTTCGTTCCTCCCCCTCCCAATGGGAGAGGGGTGGGGTGAGGGAATGGGAAATAATAGGGCGCAATGATCCGCAGGATAATCGAGCTAAGCGCGAGAAACAAGCTGCTTGTTTTCATCGTTTTTATCTTCCTCATCATATGGGGGATACTTTCGCTTAAAAAGACCCCTCTGGACGCCCTCCCGGACTTAAGCGACACCCAGGTGATCGTCTATACGAAATGGACGGGCAGGAGCCCGGATCTGGTGGAAAACCAGGTCACTTATCCCATAACATCCACCCTCCTTGCAGCCCCGAAAGTGCAGGCGGTGCGCGGATTTTCCTTCTTCGGGACCTCCTTTGTCTACGTTATCTTCAAGGAAGGCACGGACATTTATTGGGCCAGAAGCCGCGTTCTGGAATACCTGCAGTCAGTGAAAGACAAACTTCCCGCGGGAGTGAGCCCCCAATTGGGCCCTGACGCAACCGGCGTTGGCTGGGGATTCGAATACGCCCTGGTGGACGACACCGGAGGACATGATCTTTCCCAACTGCGCTCCATGCAGGACTGGAATATAAAGCTCGCCCTGGAAAGTGTGCCCGGAGTTGCCGAAGTGGCAAGCGTGGGAGGGTTTCAGAAACAGTATCAGGTCAATATTGATCCCGATAAGCTCCTGGCCTATAACATACCGATGACAAGCGTGCTGACGGCGGTCAAACAGAGCAATCTGGATGTTGAGGGCAGGGTGCTCGACCTGTCGGGGCGTGAGTATATGGTGCGGGGCCGTGGCTATATAAAAAATCTTGACGACCTCCGGTATATATCGGTGGGCACGAACGGTGACGGCACCCCCGTTTACTTAAGGGATGTCGCCAGCGTGGAGCTTGGCCCGGAGATCAGGCGCGGGGTTGCGGACCTGGACGGAAAAGGCCAGGTGGCGGGCGGAATTGTGGTCGTCAGGTTTGGGGAAAACGTTTTAAATGTGATAGACAGGGTCAAGCAGAAGATAAAAACCGATATAGCCCCAAGCCTGCCCAAAGGCGTCAGGATCGTGACCACTTACGACAGAAGTGGACTCATCAACCGATCTATCGGCACGCTGAAGGACGAGATAATAAAACTCTCGATCGCCGTCAGCATCGTCTGCCTGGTTTTTCTTTTCCATCTGCCAAGCGCCCTTGTCGTGATACTTACGCTCCCAATAGCCATACTCATATCTTTCATCTGCATGTATTACATCGGGGTCACATCCAACATAATGAGCTTAAGCGGAATTGCCATAGCGATAGGCGCAATGGTGGACGCCTCGATCATAATGGTGGAAAACGCGCACAAGAAGCTTGAGGAATGGGAGGCGGAAGGCCGTCAGGGAAACCGTATCGACGTTATAATCGAAGCGGCCAAGGAAGTTGGTCCATCGCTGTTTTTCTCTCTGCTGGTCATAACCGCCGGATTTTTGCCGGTCTTCGCGCTGCAGCAGCAGGCAGGCAGGCTGTTCAAGCCCCTGGCCTATACAAAAACTTTCGCGATGCTCTTTTCCTCTTTCATAGCCATAACGCTTACCCCCGTGCTCATGGGCCTCTTCATAAGGGGAAAGGTAAGAGCGGAGCATGAAAACCCGGTAAGCCGGCTACTGCACAGGATTTACGGGCCGGTGGCAAGCGCCGCGTTAAGGCACAAGAAACTGGTGGTCCTGGTCGCGATAGTTGTGCTTGCCCTCACTGTTATCCCTTATGAAAAACTGGGTTCGGAGTTCATGCCGCCGCTTTACGAGGGCACCATCCTTTATATGCCGGTAACTCTTCCGGGCGCTTCGGTGGGCACTTCCTCAAGGCTGCTTCAACTTCAGGACAAAATACTCAAGGATTTTTTCCCGGAGGTGGCCAGTGTTTTCGGAAAGGCCGGCAGGGCGGACACCGCGACAGACCCGGCCCCGCTCGAGATGTTCGAGACCGTGGTCAATCTGAAACCGGAAGACCAGTGGCCCAAAGGCATGACGGTCCGGGAGCTTGAAGACCAGATGAACGAGCGCCTGCAGATACCAGGAGTGTCAAACGACTTCACCATGCCGATAAAGGCCAGGATAGATATGCTGGCAACCGGCATCAGGACGCCTCTGGGGATAAAGATACTCGGGCCGGACCTGAACGTCATAGATGGCATAGGGCAGCAGATACAGGACCGGCTGAAGGGCGCTCCCGGCTTAAGAAGCGTATATGCCGAGAGGGCGGCAACCGGCTATTTCCTCGATATCAACGTGGACAGGGCGGAGGCCGCCAGGTACGGGCTGTCTGTTGAGCAGGTCCAGGACATAATCCAGTCGGCCGTTGGCGGGGCCGATCTGACTACCACGGTAGAAGGGCGTGAGCGCTACCCGGTGAACGTAAGATACAAACGCGAACTCAGGGACAACGTGGACAAGATAAAACATACCCTGGTGCCCGTCTCCACGCCGCTTGGGCCCGAATGGGCCTCTGGCGCCGGGATACCTTCTTTGCCAGTTGCCGGAGCTTCGCTGTCCCCCCTACCATCGGGAGAAGGTTTTTTGGGTGAGGGAGCGCCTGATGGCAATGCCCGCCCGGCTATCGCCCAGGTGCCGCTTGGGGAGCTTGCGGACATTAAATTCGTGAAAGGCCCCTCGATGATAAAAAGCGAGGAAGGTTTCCCGGCCTCTTATGTATATATAGATTATTCCGGCAGTGATATTGGCGGGTTCGTCAAAGAGCTGCAAGGCAGGCTGAAGACGCTTGCCATACCATCGGGTTACCACATACAGTGGAGCGGCGAATACGAATACATGGAGCAGACGGCCAAAAGGCTGAAGCTCGTGGTCCCGTTCACGATCTTATTGATCTTTGTGCTTATCTATTTGAACACCAGGTCCGCGGCCAAATCCATAATCGTGCTCCTGGCCGTGCCTTTTTCACTTGTGGGCTCCTTCTGGTTTCTATACCTGCTTCACTACAACATGAGCACGGCGGTCTGGGTGGGCCTTATAGCCCTGGCGGGGCTGGACGCCGAAACAGGAGTGGTAATGCTTCTGTACCTGGATCTTGCCTTCGAGAAATGGAAGAGGCAGGGCCGCCTGCATGGGCCTGAAGACCTTAAGAGCGCCGTAATGGAAGGCGCGGTAAAGAGGATACGGCCCAAGATCATGACCGTAAGCGTTATATTGGCGGGCCTTATCCCTGTAATGTTTTCTCACGGGACAGGCTCCGATGTAATGAAGAGGATCGCCGCGCCCATGGTAGGCGGCGTCGTGACCTCCACTTTGCTTGAACTCATAATCTATCCCGCCATATACATGCTGTGGAAGGAAAGGGAGCTTTAGGCGAAAGGCCTGACTGCCAGATATTTAAGGAGTTTCAGGTTCATCATTCCCGTTTTTTTCCGTCATTCCCGCGAAGGCGGGAATCCAAGTTAAAAACAACGTCAAAGTGGATGCCCGGCTAAGGCGCTCGGGCATGACTAATAAAGATTTAGCTGATGTGTGTCATTCCCGCGAAGGCGGACATCCAGGTTGCCTTTATTCGTTAGGAAGATAAAGTGGATGCCCGACTACAACCTTCGGGCATGACGAGTAAAAATCTTTGGCAATTGCCAATCCTGCAAAGCCCGGAATTCATTATTTCCGGCAGTTTAGACGATTTATTTAAAGTGAATTCCACGCATCTGACCTCTTTTTACAACAAACCGCAGCAAAAAAAACACACGGCATTAATTTCAGGGAATATACTTATTTCTGTAACTCCTTTTAAATAAAGCATAAAAATCATTTTGTTCTACATGGCCTCTTTTTTGCTTCAACACTCAAACAGTGTGATTGAGATAACAATTACAGGGGGGCTGAAAACCAAAAAAACCTTGACAAAAAAGTGTGTTAATTGATATAAAAATGCACGATTTCGGGCGGGGAAAAAGATTTTTTATTTTTTCATAACACGATTTTTAAAAAATATAACCCGGAGGAGGTGATGTGGGGCAGGCAGAGATAGAGCGGAAGAGCTAACCCGATCACGGGAAATAACAACAAACAATCCGCCTTTGGCGGACGGAGGGGCAACGATAAGCCCGGCTAACTAACAGGAGGTTAGGAATTTGAAGAAGTCCATAGCATTAATAATCGGCGTACTTTTTGTTTTAAGTTTTGCGGCTACTGCTTTCGCGATTCATGCTGAAATTCCGTCTGAGACGAGCGCTATCGTCGCGGCGGGCACTACCCAGATCACCCTCAGCGGTGACCTGAGAGTGAGGGGATGGTTCAAGGACAATCTGACGCAGGCTGGCACTCCCTTAAAGAACGGAAACGATGCGTACTATGATGAGAGAGCAAGGCTTGCAATTGACGCAGCTTCAGGCCCTGTCTCCGGCAGGCTCCACCTGGAGTCCAACCTGGGCTCGAATGACGTCTCCGAATGGGGCAACGGATCTTTTGACGGAAGGCAGGGCAATGG
>JAKAEG010000266.1 GCA_021819985.1 Nitrospirota bacterium
AGGATGCAGCCCAGGTAAAAACGGCAGTTGACCTCCTGCCGGAGGAGCCATTTGCCCTGCTGAATGCGCCTGTTAAGGTCGTAAGGCTCATCGACGGCATAGGGCTCCAGCGCCCATTCCTTTTTCATCAGCGCGGTA
Organism: Nitrospirota bacterium; assembly: GCA_021819985.1. Lineage (GTDB taxonomy): Bacteria > Nitrospirota > Thermodesulfovibrionia > Thermodesulfovibrionales > JdFR-88 > JAKAEG01. Next base: position 139 of record JAKAEG010000266.1, read on the forward strand.
TCGTGCGCCGCCAGCGCCGCCCTTTCCTGCATCTCCTGCTCTGTGAGTTGCTCCTTAGGCCGCCTGCCCATCGTTACCCTCCCGTTTCAAAAGTTCCTGATCTATAAGCTCGAAAATCTCGTTTACACGCCTGCGAAAGCCAGAAGCTGCTGGATTTTCCGTTCGTTTTTGTAAATCTTGTATTCGTTTTCCATGAGCTTCAAAAACTGGTCGATATCCATGCTGTTTATTGCTGTCCCTCCTGTGGCAGGTATTTCCTCAGCGTGTCGGCCAGGGCTAGCCGGAGCCGCTCCGGGATCGCCACGAGTTTGGGCGAAAGCCGGAAGCCCTGGGCCAGCTCCTCCCCCCACTCTCTGTCCTGAAGGTTCCATAGGGTCCTGAAGGTAACGTCCCGCGATAACCCCAGCGCCTCGGAAACTTCCCTCTGCGTCTTGGGGATGAGGATGTCCTGGGCCAGGTACTCGACCACCTTCATCAGCGCCTGCTGGTTATCGTTGACGTACTGGCGTTTTTCTTTTTCGCTACTCTCCATCTGCCGGCCTCCCTATCGCTCCTTCAAGCGCACGCACGTAAACCAACAGCGTCTCAACATCGAACGAGGACGCCACGAGGGCGTCATGATAGTCCTGCGCGGACCCTCCCTCGCGCTCCGACAATACCTTTTTCCGGCGTTCTTCAATGGCTGCTAAATTTGGTCTCACTGTTTCCCTCCTTTATTTCCTGATCCCGAGCTTTGCCCGGAGACTTGACATCTGGTCATTAAGCCTGGCACTCTCTTTTTCCAGGCGCATGAGCTTCAAGTAATCGCCTTCGTCGGGCGCTACGACGTCGCTTCCTATGGCGGCCAGGAGTGCCCGCGCGGGCTCAAGGCTCTGAAGTACGCAGAGGATGGCCGGCAGGGATTCTGCTCGCAGCCCGTAATCGAAATTGCTTGAGGTGCATTTATCGAGCATGTCCTTGGAAAGCTCATGCCCTGAGAGGCGGCTTACCTCCGCCGCGAACTGCCAGCGCGAAAGCCTGGACTTGCCTATTTCCTTGCTGATGGTGTCCCGGAAAAGCATCCTGACGTCCAGGGCACCGTCCGACATGCCTTCGTCAAAGAGGGTCCTTTCCCCGGACATGTGACTGGAGCAATTTTTCTTCAGTTTTGACATTGCGGAAACCTCCCGATTTCGCTTAAAATCAAGCGGTTTTCAAAAGCCGCCCGGAGGAGGGAAATGAAGCTGACAAGAAAGACGGGTTTCTCCGTCAAAAAGGACCTGGATTTGATCAGGGCTGTTTCGGAGGGTAAGGTCTCCCCGATTGCGAAGCATAGGCCCCCAGGAGACGAAAATTTTGTTCGTATGTATTTTCTGGCCCCGGATATAGCGCCCATCGCTGTTTTTGCTGATGTGCCATATGATCTGGCGCTGGAAGTTTCTCTCGCCAGCGATATAGCTTTCAATGACGGATCTGACCTGAGCCCGCTTTCCTTTATTAACTGGGAAATGCTTTTCATCTATGCGGCCCTCCTTTTATGGTTATGGCCGTTGTTTTCCGGCCAGAGCAGCTCGTATTGGAGTCCAATCTTGTCCGCTATGAACCGCCGGACCCGTGGCGTTTTGAGCTTTCCGGACACGACCTGGGAGACCGCCTGGCGGGAGATACCCAGTTGCTTGGCTATAGCGACCTGTGGGACGTCTCTCAGGACCATCATGGCTTTTATGTTTTCTTCTCCTATAGTGTGCTGGCTTAATAATTCGTTCAGTAGGCTCTTTAATTCTTGGTTCTCTGCGATCAGCAGCTCATTCTGCTCAATTAAGGCGCGCACTTGGGATTGGAGGTTTATCATTTATGCTGCCCTTTTGCCGCCGTTGTCTCGCGGCCAGACGAGTTCATACTTGAGGCCCAAGGCGTCAGCTATGGCTCTCCGGATACGTGCAGTCCTGAAGTCGCCAGCAATGACATGGGTGATGAACGAGCGCGTTACTCCGATCTGCCGGGCTATGGCTGCCTGGGAAATTCCTTTACGGACCATCATGGCCTTAATCTCGCGGGCTCTCTCTTTTTTGGTCAGTTTTATCAACATGGTGATCTATATTAAACAAAATGTAGAAATTAAGTCCACATAAAATTGATATGAAGGTAAATTTTTTACAAATAATTGAGAACATAAAGAAAATTAAGGGCTTAAAAAGCGATACGGAAGTAGCAACGGCCATCGGGATGAAAATTGCTGCTTTGTCAGCACATAAATCTCGGGGAAGCATTCCTTATGAGGCTCTTTTTACATTTTGTAAAAAGGAAGGGATTTCGATAGATCAGTTATTTAATGTAGCTATTAAAGAAGAAAGAGTACCAGAAAAAGAGGTAGTCCCCTGTCCGCCTGAGGGCACGCGGCCCCCTGATCTGGACTTGCTGAAAGAGGTAATAGAGACCGTCGAAGAGATATTCCAAAAAAAGCAGCTCCATCTGCCGCCCCCGAAAAAAGCCGAGCTGATCGTTCTCATTTATGAAGAGATGGCGGAGGACCGCTCTAAATTAAGAGCTATGCCCGATAGGGTTTTAAAACTCGTAAAACTCGCGTCATGAGGAGGTGCCTGTGACTGAGAGGAAAGACAAGATCGTCAATTTTTTCAAAGAGGCAAAGCGGCGGGCAAAAAAGGCCGTCCCGAAGGCGGCTGCGCCAACCCCATCGGCTAATTTTCATGTGAATGGAGATGGGAATATCATGGCCGGCCGGGATGTGAATATCAACAAGCGCGTAATCAACAGGGTGAAGGTTGAGCCCACAGCGGCCCATATCACTCCTGCGCAGAAACAGACGATAAAAGAAAAAATAGGTGCGCTGGTGGATATCGGCGTGACAGCCGGTAAATCGCCCGATGATCTTTTCCCACATTGGTGGGGTAGATTGCAAAGGAAGTTTAGGGTTAATTCCTATCTCGTGTTACGGCAGGATCAATACGCCGATGTGCTATTATGGCTTGCTCAGCAAAAGGCGATCTTAAGGCCGAAGTTGCGCCGCCGCAATAACGAGGCCTGGCGGAAAGAGCATTATGCGGCAATCTGGGCAAAGACGCATGCTCTTGGGTTTTCCAAGCCGCAGGTATACGAGCTTGTAGCCCTCAAGTTGGGTAAAAGAGTGGACTCCTTAACGGAATTGGGCGAGCGCGACCTGAAGAAACTCTACGATATCGTTATGCGGATGAGATGATCCGGGAGCAGGGCAGAAAAATAGAAACTGAAATCGGGGACAATAATACGGTTGCCGACAGTCAGGCCGCTTTGGTCCAGCGCTTTACGTTTTCCTTAAACTCCGGCCGTCCTATGATCGCGGCAATCCGCTTGGCCGAGAGCGTCGGAATCTGGGCCTTCACGAACCTGGCGGCCGCTTTGAGTTCGGGGAATTTTGTTTTTCCTTTAAGTCCTGAGTGCCTTTTAGTGCCTTTTTTGGTCTTCATCTCCCCGAATTTCTCGATCCAGTTGTAAACAGTACTTGGGTGGACGTCTTCTCTGGGCGCCAGGTCCTTGACCAGGGCGCTTCTTTTATAGGTAGATGGCATGCTCAAAATCTGTTTGATCGCGGAGATCCTGTCAGTTACCAACTGGAAGAATCCACAGCTCCCCTTTTTCATAATGGCAGCCGCCATGCGAGCTACGGTGATCTGACACTGAAAGGCTTTCGATTGTTTTGATGCAGCTACAATAAAATAAAGGCCTCCCATATTATAAAATTCCGTATCATGAAGTTTCCCATCCTTCGCGCTTAATTTGCGATGTACTGACCAGGCTGGATCGCTGAGATGAGGATTGCGTTGAATGAGCCTATCAACAGCTTCCTGCGGACGCCCGTATTCCAGAAATTCACCGATGGCTTTGCGCGTGAAATATGGGTTGCCGTTTATAAAGCAGGCTTCCCGCACCCTTACGCCCTCGAAATTAAACGGTACAAGCTCTGAATCGGCAATTATTTCGTTCATGGCGGACCTCCCGGGGATTTCATTTAAAATACATAGTTAAAATGGTAAAATCAACCCGAAGATGGTAAATTGCATGAGCGGTCGGGCGCGGTGGTAAATTTTGGCGGGAGCGATGGCCGCGACGACAAAAAGCCTGGTGAGGTACCAGCGGGTTGAAAGGAGGACCGGCGCCGAAGACAAAAGTCTTCCCCTCCCATTCAAAACAGTTTTGATTATTTGAGCCTTGAAACCTTTTTCTAACCTTCCTTTAATAATCTGAAAGGCAACTTATCGTGTTTTCACGTACTTACCTTTCTTATCTCCCCAGTTTAAGAGATTGTTTCCAGTTATCAAAAAACCGCCTGGCCCATCCTTCGGTCTGATAGCTCCATAATTGGCCGAAGGACTCCTTTAAGAGATAGGCTGTATTAAGCCGTTTGTTTG
>JAKAEG010000267.1 GCA_021819985.1 Nitrospirota bacterium
ATGACCTGCCTGCGAATTTGATACTGCGCATCCTGGCTCAGTGTTCGTGCATCGATCTTTTCCATGCGCATATTTTACCATATAAGTTTATTATTTAGTTGCCAGGTTAATAAATCCTCGTATTATAATGGAACGCTCGAATAAGCTAATGATATATGTGAAATAATTCCGATGGAGAAAAAGGTAAATTTTTAAATAATTTCTAACAGGTAAATGCAGGCAAAAAAAAGGATAGAAAAGCTCCTGGCAATCGTTAATGGTGACAGCGCTGCGCTAAATTTTATTCAGATTGTGATGGCCAAAGCCTGCGCCTATGTAGACCAAGTCTTTTCGATAGAGAAGGCTATCCTGGTGGAACAGTTAAAACCCGAAGGCAGGGATCTGGAGCAGCTTATTGAAAATATGGAGAGCCTTCGAAGGATTGCATACAATGATCTGGTTGATTCAATCAAAAGGGCAAACTTGTATCTTTTCCAGAGCTTCGGGGGCGTCGTCCCAAAAGGAGGGGGCTACTCGGAAGACCCCTCCCATCTTACAGATGACACTTGCAGAGTGGAAATAGAAAATTGGGCCGGCGAACTGGTCATATCCTATTTTGCAGGAAGGGAAAAGGCAGAGGAATAGATTTATGCTTTTTCGTTTAACGGACCTCCGTTTAAGTGGGCTTTACATGGCAAATATTATTTGCTGCCTTGAATTACTTTGGCACAAGAAAAGATTTCGTGACTAAAATTATTTATACGACCGACCTTCATGGTGAAAGTTGGAAATATGAGCATCTAGCCGCCATAGCGCGGAAGCTGAGACCCGATGTTGTTATTAATGGCGGAGACATGCTGCCTAAAAATGGTTCCTTATTTGAGCAGGATAAATTCATCGATGGCGAATTGTCCAGGCACTTCAAAGAATTCGAAAGCGAAGGAATCGATTACCTCTGCTTACTCGGAAACGATGATTTAAGAATCTGGGATGATCTTTTTGAGGAGACCTGCGGTAGATACTCTGTCATCCATAACATAGCCCAGAGGAAAATAAAAATAAAAGACATGGAATTCATCGGCATGAACTGGGTGGTTGATTATCCATTTATCTTAAAGGATCGGTGTAGAATGGACACCAATGACTATGTTTTCCAGCGGCAGCTGGGTCCCGGTGTTCTTTCCATTCCGGGTGGCTTTAAAACGATTGCCGACTGGTTCGAATATGCAAAGGCTTTGCCGACCATTGCAGAGGAGCTTGAGAACCTTCCGCTCCCCTTAAAAAAGGATTCTGCAGTCTATGTAATTCATATGCCTCCATCCGGATTAGATCTCGATGTCTGCATGAGCGGCGTCAGAGCAGGATCAAAGGCGGTGCATAATTTTCTTCTGAGAAACCAGCCATTGCTTTCCCTTCACGGGCATATACATGAATCGCCCGATTTAAGCGGAAGATGGAAGGCCAATCTGGGCAAAACGGTATGCATTCAACCTGGTCAAATGGATGATTTTACTTATGTAACCATAGACATCGAATCTATGGAAATCATGAGAAACCATGATTTGATTGATTTAAAAAAGAGAAAGTATGCACCAAAGCAAGTCGGCAGGGTTTTCTGATAAGCCCAACCCGAGAAGCCTGTAAGGAAGGATTGCGCTTGCAGGCATGGTGCTCAAGCTTTTTGAACTTTGGCAATTGCCCAAGAAAGGTCAGCTTGTTGTTCTTGGGTTGTCTTCTGGTTCTCGCAGGACGCTTGAACGTTACCGAAAGGGAGGGCCGCTTGCAAACAACCTCGGACCTCATGGACAGGGTGGGTAATCTGCTTTCAATACACCGCTCCCTTCGCATTCTCTATTCCCATAAATGGGGAAATTGTCTATGAGTGGATGACAACGCCCAATGCGGATTTTCAGGGGCATCCGCCGACTGACATCGTGCGCGAAAAGGGGTTTCTAGGGCTTCTGAGCGTAAAAAGATATCTGGATTTTGAGCGCGAAAGGTGAAAATCATAATATCGACGTCCATCTTTTTATGGAGGTGTTGGTAAATGTCACCACTAGTGTAGTGCGGCCAACGCTTCTTTACATTTAGTTATTTTTGTCAAAATCTTTTCCGCAGGCGCGGTCCATACAAACACCTTTGGATTTTGATTGTTATTTTCCAGGTAAGCGGTGGCCGGGTTTGTTTAGACAGGCAACAGCGGTTTATAAGTGATAAGCCGCTCGGGTTCATGCCGCTACCCGCTGTTTAGGTAGAGTAGTCCAGTAAACCTCATCCGGTGTCCTGTCGTCAAGGCCCTGATGCTTTCGCCGCCCGTTATAAAAATCAAAATACGTTTTAAGGCCATGCCGGACCGCAGTTATCGAATCATATGCTTTCAGATAGACGTCTTCGTATTTCACACTTCTCCATAACCTTTCGATAAAGACATTGTCTACCCAACGCCCCCGTCCATCCATGCTGATATCAATGTTGTAGGACTTGAGCATTTTTGTGAAATCGTCAGATGTGAACTGGCTGCCTTGGTCCGTATTGAATATTTCAGGCGTTCCGAATCGGCAAAGCGCCTCTTCAAGTGCCCCCACGCAAAATGAGCTGTCCAGTGTGTTCGAAAGCTGCCATGCCAGGACCTTCCGGCTTGCCCAATCCATAATCGCCACAAGGTAGCAGAATCCTTTTGCCATGGGTAGATAGGTAATATCCGCCGTCCAGACCCGGTTGGCCTTGGTGATTTCCATGCCCCTAAGCAAGTATGGGTAGATTTTGTGCTGCGGATGCGGCTTGGACAGCCTTGGTTTGCGATACAGGGCCTCTATGCCCATCTTTTTCATTAGAGTCACGACATGGCCCCTGCCGATCTTGTATCCACGATCCCTGAGTTCGTTTCGTATGTTTCTGCTTCCGTAAAAGGGATACTTCAGATGGATTTCATCAATAAGCCGCATAAGCTCCATATCACGGGCACTGACAGGAACTGCTTTGTAATATAAACTCGACCGGGAAAGCTCAAGTATTTGACTCTGCCGACTTAATGGCAACGCATGCTGCCGGTCAATCATTTCCTGGCGCTCGGCTCGGCTATGCGCCCGAGCGCAACTGATAAAAAATCATTTTCCATGGCCAATTGCCCGATTTTGGCGTGCAAATCCTTTACATCGTGACCTTCTTCAGTTTTCTTGTCCTTGGAAAAGACTTCCTCAGCACGCTCAAGTAACTGTTTCTTCCATTCCGTGATCTGGTTCGCATGGACTTGGAAGCGCTCGGCCAATTCCACTAACGTCTGATCGCCCTTGATTGCCGCCAGGGCCACCTTCGCCTTGAACGTCGCACCATGATTTCTTCTCGGTCTTCTTGCCATTGCCGCTGCTCCTTTCGAGGCACCTATTTTAGAGCAGCTTTATCACTTATGTCCCTGTCTAGTTTCTTCCGGCCAGCTCTCTTGGCCCGTTCTTCCGGTGATAATACAATTGCGGCTGCCGTTCTGCTCACGTATATAGTATAAATGAACAGAATATATATGTAAAGCTATTTAAGCCGCAGCACTACACTAGATATAATTCTCGGCGGTGTGCTGTTAATGTATTAAAGACAGTTTTTTACCAGAATTATGAACCTTTCTTCTAATTCCGCTAACCTCTTTTAACGGCATTAAGACGAAAAATGACTGATTTCTTGCTCATTAGCCATTTGGGGCAATTCAAAACCTTCAAAAACCTTGCCGCTATTGAGGATTAGGCACTTTTTATAAAACCCAAATTGCTAAAATCGTATTTCCAAAAATCGTGAACCCGTTTGGGTAAAAAATGAGAGCTTATACGCTAAATGTCCTCTTTTTTGCCATTGTGTTTTCTCTAACGGTCCACTCTACATGTAAAAGCTGTACCTTATCTGGGGTTGCTCGTCTTCGCCCAGATATTTCATGATGTCGCCGACCCTCCTTGCGCATTCTATGGTAATCGGATACTTTCCGTCGAACTGGGTATTGTTCCAGTTCATCTTTGTCAATCCGAGGATTTCCTTGCAGATGATCCCGGGCGATTCGTCCGACTCGACGATTCTGATTTCCAGCGGCTGGGGAATGTAGAGACCCGGGTAGGTCTCATAGTAGCCCACGGCCCCCCTTGTGTATAGGAGATGGTTCTTCTCGTCGAATTCGACATGTGTGCCCCGGTATGGCGGGTAGATGCCATGACGGAGAAGCCTCATGTCCGTCCTCTGCACTGTCACATAATCGGCGGCATTTATCCTGCTTTCTTTGATGGAGGCTCCGAACCCGTTCATTTCTTCGTCATTGAAGTTCGATGACTTGTGTAGGACCAGGCGGCCCGGAGAACTTCCGACGGCTATCCTGTATTCCTCGATGGCTCGCTGCAGGAGGTCGTAGGCCTGTTCCTTATCTAGTGTAGTGCGGCTTAAATAGCTTTACATATATATTCTGTTCATTTATACTATATACGTGAGCAGAACGGCAGCCGCAATTGTATTATCACCGGAAGAACGGGCCAAGATAGACATGTGGGCTC
>JAKAEG010000007.1 GCA_021819985.1 Nitrospirota bacterium
ACCCCATCACCTTCGTGATGGCCGCCGTAAGGGTCGTCTTCCCATGGTCCACATGCCCGATCGTCCCTATGTTCGCGTGGGGCTTTACTCTTTCAAACTTAGCCTTTGCCATTTATCATGCCCTCCTGTCTCTTTATAACTCTCGAAATAATTTTTTTACTTTATTTTTACCAAAAAGTCCCTGCTGCTTAAAAAATAAAATCCATTCTGAAAAGCCCATGACCGGGATCGAACCGGTGACCTCATCCTTACCAAGGATGTGCTCTGCCGACTGAGCTACATGGGCATTGCTGCCATCCGCTAAAACGTGCCCGGATAAAAAAAATCCGCCTTCAAAATGGAGCGGGAAACGGGATTCGAACCCGCGACCCTCAGCTTGGAAGGCTGACGCTCTACCACTGAGCTACTCCCGCTTAAGACCTCCCGGCATTTTTGAGCTTATACCGGAAAATAAAAACCATTTCCAATTTGAACGGCGTAATGCTTTCCGTCCTTTGATGCCCCGGAAACCACCGGGATGCCCGACCAAACCAAAACTATCAAAGAACAAGTGGAGAGGGGAGGATTCGAACCTCCGTAGGCTACGCCAACGGGTTTACAGCCCGTCCCCTTTAGCCACTCGGGAACCTCTCCTGATAAGCAAGGCCTTCAATGAAGCCACCGAGAGGAATCGAACCCCCGACCCGCTGATTACAAATCAGCTGCTCTGCCGTCTGAGCTACGGTGGCGACTTGGCCTTTGGAGCGCAACTCTCCCTTTTTTATCAACCTATTAATATAGGGAATATATTATATGCCTGTCAAATTTTAAATTCAAGAGATTTTGTAATAAGGAAGAAGATTTCAGGCGTTTTACAGCTGATTGCTGCTTCTTTGGCGCAAAATCTCCGAAAGAAATATCCCTGCGCTCACCGAGACATTCAGGGAACCGACCCCCCTCATCGGGATACTCAGAAGATAGTCGCATCTTTCTGCCACCACCCGCCTGAGCCCCGCCCCTTCGCCGCCCAGGACAAGCACAAGAGGCGCTGTGAGGTCTGCGTCCCATGGGGCAATACCCTCTGCTGAGCTGGTCCCGGCTATAAAAAGCCCCTCTTCCTTAAGTTGGTCAAGAGCATATTTTATATTGGACTCCTGGGAAACCGGCAGGCTCCAGGCCGCTCCGGCCGATGCCTTATACGCCTCAGGAGTCAGACCGGCCTGACGGTGTTTGCCTATTATTATACCATGAGCGCCCAAGGCCAGGGCGCTGCGCATGATGGCGCCCATGTTCCTTGGGTCCTCCACCCCATCCAAAGCAACCAGAAGCGGCGGCTCCCCATTTTTTTTTGCGGCCTCGAGCATGTCCTCGATACCGGCGAATGTTTTTTCCCGCACCTTCGCCGCAACCGACTGGTGCCCCTTTGGAAGGGCGTCAAAAAATGAAGGACTTACCCTCTCAACCGGCACGCCGCGCTTTCCGGCCAGACTGGCAATGCCTGGCGCGTCATCCCGATTAGCCGAGACGAACACCTTTATTACAACCCCGGCCTTAAGGGCCTCCAATACCGGGTTCACTCCATAGATCAATGCGCCGTTACGCTCCATCAACCTAGGATAACATTTTTGTTTCATTGACTAAGAAATCTTGTTTTCATTGACAAAAGGGGGCGGAATGTTAAAATTACATATAAACTATCTTTATGTTTAAGCTATAATGGAAGTTGACACGATTAGGCTCAAGGTAATATAATGAAATCAGGTTTTTTTAGAAAGGTAAATTGAAATGGCGGCTACCAAGGATTTTTATGAACTGCTGGGAGTAGGCAGAAATGCCACTGCCGATGAGATAAAGGCGGCTTACCGGAAGCTTGCCAGAAAATACCATCCTGACCTGAACCCTGGCAACAAGACCTCCGAGGAGAAGTTCAAGGAGATAAATGAGGCCTATGCCGTCCTGAGCGACCCAAAGAAGAAAGATCAGTACGACAAGGGGCCGGAAAAGTTCGAATGGGCCGGGGCGGGTGGAGGCTTTCCGGGTTATGGCGGGGCGGGTTACGGGACATCTGGCGCGGGCGGCTTCGGCGGCGCGCAGACCGGCGGGGATGAATACGATTTTGGGTTTGGCGATATCTTTTCCGAGCTTTTTGGCGGCGCGGCGAAGGCGCGCGGCGTTCCCCGCAAAGGCGCGGACCTCTATACCGAGATGGACGTTACCTTTAAAGAGGCGTTCAACGGCACAACCAGGCCGATATCCATAAACAGGGAGGCGGTCTGTCCCCAGTGCGGCGGCATTGGGGCATCGGAAGTAAAAAAATGCGACCGCTGCAAAGGGACAGGCAAGCTACAGACGAAAAAAGGGTTTTTCAGCACCGTCTCAGCCTGCCCTGAATGCGGCGGCACCGGCCAGAAGGTCACAAAAATTTGCCCTTCGTGCAGGGGGACCGGCAAGAGGGTCTCCACTGAAACGGTTTCGGTAAAGATACCGGCGGGAGTGGACAACGGCTCCATGCTGAGACTAAGAGGTCTTGGCAACGCGGGGGGCGATGGCGGCCCCGCTGGCGATCTGCGCATCAAAATAAAGGTGCAGCCCCATCCTTTTTTCAAGCGTGAAGGGGAAAACGTGTATATTGAAGTGCCCGTGACCGTTGGCGAGGCCGCCATGGGCGGAAAGATAGAGGTGCCCACCCCGGATGGAAAGGCCATTATGAAACTTCCGTCCGGAACGGGCGGCGGCCAGCGCTTCAAGCTTAAAGGCAAGGGATTTACCTCGCCAAAAGGCGGCAGGGGCAACCTGTATGTGGACATCAACATAGTGCTGCCAAAAAATATAAACGAGCGGACCAGGGCCGCTCTTTCCGAGCTTGAGGCGGCTTACGGCGAGAACCCGCGCAAAGGTATTTTAGACTGAAATGAAAAGGGAAAAGGAACAGCCTTTATACATGATAAGCGTGGTTGCGCGGATGCTCCATGTGCATCCCCAGACCCTGAGGATGTATGAGCGCGAGGGGTTTGTTCACCCGAAGAGGACCAACAAGCAGCGGCTGTATTCGGAAAATGATGTAGAACGGATAGGCATGGTCCTGAGGCTTACGCGGGAACTGGGCGTGAACAAGGCAGGGGTGGAGATAATACTTCGAATGCGGGAGCACATCGAAGGGCTGCAGACCGAAATGATAAATATGATGGAGCACCTTGAAAACGAATTCCGTGATGATTTTGAAAGAAGGATACGGCGGATGTTTTCGGGTGCCCCGGATGAAGAAGCTAAAAGTTGAAGCGGATAAAGAGTAATTTTTATTTCTCAGGAGGTAATGATAATGAGACTGGACAAGCTTACGTATAAATCTCAGGAGGCGATGGCCGAAAGCCAGAGGCTTGCGGAAAGCAAGGGCAACCAGGAGCTTCAGCCCGAGCACCTGCTGCTGGCGCTCCTTGAAGACGGCGAAGGCCTGGCCGTCCAGATACTTGAACGGATGGACATAAATGCGGGACAGCTCAAGGCAGATATCGAAAAAATAGTTGACAGGTTCCCCAAGGCTTCCGGCGCAACGCCGCTTGGGCAGTTCTATGCGTCGGCCAGACTGAAAGATGTGCTTGAAAGGGCCACCAGGCAGGCAGGCCATCTTACAGATGAGTTCGTAAGCGTGGAACACCTGCTTTTTGCCGTCGCGGAAGAAGGCGGCCCGGCAGCACAGGCTTTGTCCGCAAAGGGGGCCACCCCAGACAGTATACTTGCCTCCATGCAGGCGATAAGGGGTACTCAGAAGGTAACGGACCAGAACCCGGAAGATAAATACCAGGCCCTCGCCCGTTACAGCAGGGACCTTACCGGCCTTGCAAAAAAAGGCAAGCTGGACCCTGTAATAGGCAGGGACGAAGAGATAAGACGCCTTATCCAGGTGTTGTCCAGGAGGACAAAGAACAACCCTGTGCTCATCGGCGACCCCGGTGTAGGCAAGACCGCCATAGTGGACGGGCTGGCCCAGCGTATAGTGCAGGGCGATGTCCCTGAAACCCTGAGAGATAAAAAGGTCGTCGCTCTGGATATGGGGTCACTGATCGCGGGCGCCAAATATAGAGGCGAGTTCGAAGAAAGACTGAAAGCCGTCCTCAAAGAAGTCGAGCAGGCCAGCGGAAGGGTCGTCCTCTTTATCGACGAGATGCATACAATTGTCGGGGCAGGCGCTGCTGAGGGCGCCTTGGACGCCTCCAACATGCTAAAGCCCGCCCTGGCAAGAGGAGAGCTTCGATGCATCGGGGCGACAACCATAAACGAATACAGAAAATACATCGAGAAAGACCCGGCGCTTGAAAGAAGGTTCCAGCCGATAATGGTAAAGGAGCCCAGCCAGGAGGACTCCATTTCCATCCTGCGCGGCCTTAAGGAACGCTACGAGGTGCACCATGGCGTAAAGATAAAGGACCAGGCGCTGGTTGCCGCTGCGGTGCTGTCGGACAGGTACATAACTGACCGGTTCCTGCCCGACAAGGCGATAGACCTCATAGACGAGGCGGCCTCGAAGCTCCGTATGGAGATAGACAGCATGCCGGTGGAACTGGATGAGACCGAGCGCAAGATAAGGCAGCTTGAGATCGAAAAAAAGGGAATGGTCAAGGACGGCTCGGAGGAATCCAGAAAACGGCTGGAAGGCATACAGCGCGAGATAGCTGAGCTTACGGAGCGCAAAAACCGCCTGCGCGCCCAATGGATGAGCGAAAAGGAGATCATCTCAAAGATAAGGGAAGTAAAAGAGGAGATGGAGGCAAAGCGCATCGAGGCCGAACGCGCGGAACGCGAAGGCGACTTGGGCAAAGCGGCGGAACTCAAATACGGAGCGCTGCTTGGGCTTGCCAAGCAGCTCGACACTGAGACAAAAAAACTTGCCCAGGTGCAGATAAAAAGAAAGATGCTCAAGGAAGTTGTGGATGAGGAGGACGTGGCGCAGGTAGTCTCCAAATGGACGGGCATCCCCGTATCCAGAATGCTTGAGACGGAAGTCCAAAAGCTCCTTAAGATGGAAGACCGGCTGCGCATGCGGGTGGTAGGGCAGGACGAGGCCATTACCGCGATCTCAAATGCGGTAAGGAGGGCGCGTGCGGGCGTACAGGACCCCAACCGGCCCATAGGCTCTTTCATATTCCTTGGCCCGACGGGCGTAGGGAAAACGGAGCTTGCCAAGGCGCTGGCCGAGTTCCTCTTCGATGACGAAAGCTCCATGGTGCGCATAGATATGTCCGAATACCAGGAAAGGCACACGGTTTCACGGCTCATCGGGGCGCCTCCCGGCTATGTCGGATATGAAGAGGGCGGCCAGCTCACGGAAGCGGTGCGCCGGAAGCCCTACTCGGTGCTGCTGTTCGATGAGATCGAAAAGGCGCACCCCGAAGTGTTCAACCTGCTTTTACAGATATTGGATGACGGACGCCTCACGGACGGCCATGGCCGGGTGGTGGACTTCAAGAACACGGTGATAATACTCACTTCGAATATCGGCAGCGTGCATATCCAGGAACTTCTGGAAGAGCGCAGGAAAAGACCGCACGTCTACTGGGGGCCTCCCGGCGAAAACGAGGAGGAACTCAAGGGCAAGATTCTCCAGGACCTGAAGGCGCACTTCAAGCCCGAGTTCTTAAACAGGATAGATGAGATCATCATCTTTAATCCGCTTACGGAGGAACTGCTCCAGCAGATCGTTGAGATCCAGGTAAACGTGATGAAGAGATACCTGGTGGGCAGGGGCCTGGACATAGTGCTTACGGACAGGGCCAAAAAGAAACTGGCCGAGATCGGGTTCGACCCGGTCTACGGGGCGCGGCCCCTGAAAAGAGCGATCCAGCGTGAGGTGCTTAATCCCCTTGCCACGAAGCTGCTTGAAGGCTCCTTCAAGGAGGGCGATGTAGTGGAAGTGGATGCCGATAAAAAAGGCGTCATAACGCTCCGCCCGATAGAGATGGAAAAGGCCGCTGCCGTGGAGGCCGCGGGCTGAGACCTGAAAAAGGGGTTGAAGGAGGGCGACTGCCCCCCTTCAACCCCTTTGAAATACGGGAAAGATTTTTCCGTATTTCATCTCGCCGCTCTTTACCTGTCCAATCGAAAGATGATAATATAATTCTCAGCCGAAGTGGCGGAACTGGCAGACGCGCTAGGTTCAGGGTCTAGTGGGGGAAACCTCGTGGGGGTTCAAATCCCCCCTTCGGCATTCTTCCTTTTCATTTAAAAAAGGTTATGTCTCCGGAAGCCGACTTCCATTTTGCCCCCGATTTTGCATGAAATTCGGATAAAACACTTTCCCCTTCTTCACCCTCTGAAAACCCTTAAGCCCATCCTTGCCGTCCCACACCTGCCTCCTGAGCCTTTCCTTATGTCTTAATATCAGGGGGAATATGGCTTTTTGATCACATTTCCACCTTGTTTACACATATGAGGATGTTACAATTTTCTTATGGAGTTCTCTCTGAAAGAATTCCTCTATGTAAAGGGGGTCATATGAGAAAGGCATTCCTTCTGATGCTCCTTGTTTTTCTATCTTCGGCAACGCTGCTTAAGGCCGGAATGCTGGATGATGTGATGAAGGGCATTGGCGGCTCAACAAAAAGTGGGCCCGACGAGAGCACCACCGCATCCGGGCTAAAGGAGGCGCTCTCTATCGGCACCAAAAATGCGGTCAAGAACGTCTCCCGCCCGAACGGTTATTTCGGCAATCAGGCAATCAAAATATTAATGCCTGGAAACATCCAGAAAGTGGCCAATGTCCTCGGGAAAATCGGATATCAGCAGCAGGTGGACGAGTTTGTATTGAGCATGAACAGGGCGGCTGAGAAAGCGGCGCCAAAGGCATTATCCATTTTTGTTGACGCGATCAAAGGGATGTCCATTGAAGACGCAAGAAAGATCCTTGGCGGAGGAGACACCGCCGCCACGGAATATTTTAAACAGAAGACCCGCGACAAACTCTATGGTGAATTCAAGCCTGTTATCTCATCCAGCATGAACAAGGTTGGATGTACGCGTTCTTATAAAGAGATGATGAGTAAATATGACTCCGTTCCTTTTGTGAGCAAACAGTCTGTCGATCTCGACCACTATGTGACCAACAAGGCTTTGGACGGCCTCTTTTACATGGTGGGCCAAGAGGAAAAAAAGATCCGGACCGACCCCGCCGCGAGAGTGACAGACCTTCTCAAGACGGTCTTCGGAAAATAGCGGCCAAAATATAGTTTCAAATTCAGGGAATCGAAATGCGTTTCAGTTCCAGTAACCCCGTAAGCAGACTTTGCTTTCCTGGTCTCGGAATCCTCATCACCAGACCTGTCTCATTCCTTTTGAATCATGATCGGATGATTGTAAAAAAGCAACTTCTTTTATTTGTGCAATTCTTTATCCCATGATGAACAAACAGCAAAATGCAAATTGGAGACCGGGACGGGCCATCATCTTTCTGCTGAAGGTATTGTTTATTTGCCCACTGGCTGTAAACATCACACAGTTCATCTCTCACCGGGAAAAAACCTCGATTTTGAAATTATCGCGAAGGAGGGTACAATTTATGCAAGAGAGCAGTTTCTCACGCGCCGGGCACGCCCTTTGGGAGACGCCGCAGAAGACCGCAAAGGATAAAATATGAGAAGACCTGTTGCTTCATTTTAGCTATTACCCTGCTTGTCACATGTTCCGGCTTTGGGACCGCGTATCACACAGTAAGCAGCATTAAATTTGATCGATATCCGATGTCCCTGGGCTGCGTCAGTTAATAAAAGGAGGTCCCTATGCTTTGGACGATTTTTGCAGTACTGGTGATACTCTGGCTGTTGGGACTGGTGAGCGGTTACGTGTTTGGCGGATTCATTCATGTCCTGCTGGTTATCGCAATCGTTGTGGTGTTGATCAGGATCATTCAGGGGCGGAGGCCAGTGTAAAACGATTTACGGTATTAATTTGCCCTGGTCACACTTTATTAACATCGCAATCGTATGATTGCACATCCAACACAGGAGGAGTGAAATGAAGAAGGTTGTTTTTGCGGCACTGTTAATGGTTTTT
The DNA here is from genome assembly GCA_021819985.1 of Nitrospirota bacterium. Classification (GTDB taxonomy): domain Bacteria; phylum Nitrospirota; class Thermodesulfovibrionia; order Thermodesulfovibrionales; family JdFR-88; genus JAKAEG01. The sequence goes on from JAKAEG010000007.1 coordinate 8,023, forward strand.
GGATTGGCCTTGTTTTCGGGCTGTGCCTCCATGACAGGCGAAACGGCAGGTCAAAATATCGACGACTCAACGATTCATACAGAAGCTACTGCGGTAATAGTTAAAGACCCGGATGCTCATTATTTCAAGGTCGATGTAACGGTTACACAAGGAAATGTTGTGCTTCAGGGTTTCGTGAATAGCAGGGAGACCGAAGACCGGCTTATATCAAAGATCAAGGAAATCAAGGGTGTAAAATCCGTGAAGAGCCTCCTGAATATAGAAGAGAGAAAGTAAAGGGACAAGGGGCATTCCGTGAAAGCACACCTCATTAATCCTGAATTCGCGGGGCGCCCCTTCAACTAAGAGTTTTATGACCTCACGCTGCTCTTTGCTCTTTGGAGAGCGAAAAGTACCCCTTCCCCTTCAATGCGCAGCATGAAAGGAGAAATACCATGCCGTTGATTCAAGTAGTGATTGTTTTGGTTGCCGTTGGGGTGCTTTTATGGTTAGTGAATAGCTACATACCGATGCAGGCCACCATAAAGAAAATCCTCAATGTAGTCGTGATCATTGCAGTGGTCCTCTGGTTACTGAGTGTCTTTGGAATCTTGGGTTCCCTCTCAGGGATTCGTATTGGGCGGTGAAGGGTCTGGAAATACTCAGAATAGAGTTAAAACGGAGCATGGTCATATGTAAAGACCCTGGGCAAGGCCTTCAAGGCGGCGGCCATCGAGCCTTAGGGACTCGATGCGTTACACCTTCGCGCGTAATCGAAGGGAAAAAGTGAAAGAATCAAGGAAATGGTCCATCCCTCTAGAGAAAGAGGTTATGAGCGTAAACGGAGGAGTTGCCATATGCACGGGAACCGGGTCCTATGTCTTTTTCTGATTTCATTTTTGCTGTTTTCCCAATGGTGCGCAACATCAGACGGTAATGAATCACCGCCTGCCGGACCTGAATCTCTTCTCTCTAAATACCATGGGACCGAAAAAGAACTGGAGAAAAACTCCGGCCCGGTTCCTTTCTACGTAGAATCGTCCGTGAATAAAAACGCCTCCCGTGTCGATATCTACGGCATTATCAAATATCCTTTCGGTCTTGTACAAAATGAGCTTCTGGTTCCGTCCAACTGGTGCCAGATTGTTTTGCCTCATCCGAATGTACGGGCCTGTACTTACCAGAAGGTGAATGATACCATATGGCTGCTCAATATCTATCGCGTCGACAAATTCTCAGAACCTCTTGAAGATGCATATCAAATGAAATTCAAATACCGCGTAAGTGAACTGCAACCCTCCTATTTTGATATAGCACTCACAGCACATGAAGGCCCTTCTCATACAAAGGACCACCAGTTCGGATTGCAGGCGATACCATTAGATGAAGGCAGGACATTTATTCATTTGCGTTATTCTTTTGGTTACAGTGCCTTGGAATATTTCCTTATGAAAATATTCGGGGGCGGTAAGACAGGTTTCAGTGTGGTTGGCACAGATAGCATCGGTAACCCCGTTTATGCCGGCGGTTTAAGGGGCGCAGTCGAGCGTGATGTTGTCTGCTATTATCTAGCGATTCTGTCGTACCTGGACACGCTTAAGGTTCCTGCCGGGCAGCGTTTTGAGAAACGGGTCAGCAAATGGTATGACTTGGCCGCTCTATACAAAAAACAACTTCTCGACATGGAAGAGGAGGAATATCTTACCTACAAGAGACAGGACCGAAGAAGCCAGCAACAACTTCAAAGTGATTTGAACAGATAAGAATCTTATGGGGTCCGTGTCACTTGAGCTTGAGGTCCACCCTGCTGTCACTGAGCTTATCTTTCTTTTCAGGTCTCAGCGATTTTGGCTCCACCAAAAAGATCCGCTTCGGATCAACCTGTCTGGATTTCAGGATATAGTCCTTCACTGCCAGGGCACGGCGGGAGGCAAGCGCCCTCAGATCGTCTTCCCTCACCCTGATATTGGTAAGCATCAGTTTTTCCATCTCGGCCACGGGCAGGTTTTTGGCAATGCCCAGGATATTTCTCGGCTTCGGGAATTTCTCCGCCTTGTAGGCCTTTTTCAGGTAATTGGGATATTCGTCCTTGCCCACCTTCACATCGTCCACCGAAATCGGCTGCCTGCTCTTGGCCATAATATCTTTCCATTTCTGGATCTTCACCTTCCTGTTGAAGATATATTGCCTCAACCCTTCCCGGTCTTTTTCAGGATCGACATGCCCTGCTATTTCGAGCTTCAGCGACGGTCTGTCATAGAGCGCCTTATCAATGGCGTCGAGTTTTTTTGCCTGAGCGCCGCTGATTGCGGCCGTTCCCTGACCGAACTCCACGTAACTGAGATCCGCTCCTCCCCCGAAGATCTTGCTAAGCAGAGTAAAGGGCGACGTGGCCGCCTTGACGAGGATATTCACAAGCGCCTTCAGGATGATCCTGCCAAGACTGAACTTGGGATCATTGATGTAGCCCGATACGGGGACATCGAGATTTATCTCTCCATTCCTGTTTTTGAGCAGTGCGATGGCGAGCCTCACCGGAAGCTTGGTTGCTTTGGGGCTTTCCACCTTTTCGCCAAGGGTGAGCTGATCGAGAAAGATACGATTCTGGGCCTCAAGCTTCTTTTTCACAATGAGGTACTCCATTGAAAGGAAGAGTTTCCCCTTCCGGACCGTGTAGCCTATATGTTTTTCCGAGTACGGGGTGAGGGAACTGAGGTCCATGTCCCTGAAGTCCGCCTTCAGGTCCACAAATAGGTCCTCCTTCAGCGGGTTGATCTTCCCGGTGATCTCAAGCGGCGCGTAGTCGTCAAGCTTTCCCCTGAGATCCACATCGGCCGTTGTGCTCTCTTCCGAAGAGAGCCCCGATATGCGGCCGCCTATCTCCTGGAGGTTCGCCGAATAGTTCGGCTGTATATGCCTGTCGGAAAAATTGATCGTTCCGCCCTGGAGCGTCACCGTATCGATTCTGACCATCTTCGGCCCCGATGTCTTACCTGAATATTCGACAGGCCCCCCCAAAGTCTTGCCCGATTGTTTAACGGAAGCTGCACCCGGCCGTTCCTGCGACTGCGGAGCGGCAGGCCGGCCCCCTCCCCGCTCCACAATTCCTCGCAAGTTGATGGCGCCGTTTTGCTCTATGATGAGGCGCGCATAGAAGTCGGATAGGGCAACCTTGCCTATACGAAGCCTCAACGGACTGTAACTTACAGCCATGCCTCCCAGGTGAAGGGAATCCCATTTCAGGAAGTCATCGCCTTTTGTCTTGTCGAGAGACGCGAAGCGCAAAAGGGAGGCCTCTCCCTTGTAGGACGCGGAAACTCTGCCATCGGAATACCGCATGCCCAGATCTCCGTCTGCTGAAACAACGCCGCGGGTTATGAGTATCTTGACCCTGTCAGCGAAATAGGGCTGAAAAGGGATGATCTCGACCCCTTTGAGATAGAGCCTTGCCCGGACATCAACTGGCACGATGCCCACCGTTCCTCGCGCCTTCAGACTTCCCCTCCTGCCCAACCTGCAGCTCAGTGAGGCGCTGCCCCTTCTGCCCTTTGCCGTTGATATATTCTCCCCTTTCAGACTGATATGATTCACGGAGTAGCTCGCGGGCGAAGGGAGTGTCAAATCCTTCGCCTTTACCCCAAAATCATCGACCGAGACCTTCTTGAGGGTAACGCGCCACGCGGGCGATTTAATTAAAAACGGGGTGCCACCCTTGCTCCGTCTTTCCGTCTTGACGCGGATTTTCGGAGGCCTGGCCAGAAGGCCCACGAGATTCAGCGTGCCGTCTTTGCGGCGGTTCACTGCGACGACCCCTTTGGCAGCTTCAAACTCGCCTGCGACCAGTACCTTTTTCAAGAGATCGACATTCGCCCTCTTGACGTCAATAACCGGCACGCTGAAAAAATCTTTTCTTTCGTCCCGCCTTTTCAACCTCAGGCCGCCCAGGCTTATCGACATGTCCGAAAGGCGCGCTGCCGGGGACTTTCTTTTTCCTGAGCCTGCATAGGAAAAGCGGGTTGTCACCCCCAGTTCCCCGCCTGCGATATCGAACCTCAATATCTTTCCGTAATAGGGCGCGTATTTTTTCAGAGGCACATGCCTCAGCTCAAGTTGCCCATCTGCGGCAAGGGGCGCGACGGAAAAATCGCCGCTCATCTTGAGCGATTCATCCGCATCTGTCTCTAGCGACAGTTCCATTGCCGATCTTTTCCCCGGCGCTGTAGTAAAATGGCTGACCTTCAAATCCAAAGGCTCAATCCTCGTTCGAAAAAATTTCCTGCCGTATGCCCTGTCCGTAAAGACCAGCTTACCATCGCTTATGGCCATCTCATCGGCGTCGATCAGGGGAAACCTTTTCTCTTTAGTGCCCGGAGTTTCAATTTCACCCTTCTTTTTTTGGGGTAGCAGGGTCACGATATTCATCCTTCCGCCTTGGCCACGGATAACATCGATCTCGGGCGACATGAGGACCAGCTTCGAGAGGTGCACCGTTCTCGAAAACAGTTCTGAAGAGATGACGGATACACCTATCATCGGGAAATCTGCCACTGGCCCGCCGCTGCCGTCTTCCAGCTTCAGTTTCTTCAGGAAGATATCGCCGGACAGGCCGAGCGAGGGTGCCCGGTTTTCATATTGGATATAAGTGACATGGGTGTCGACATCGAGATAGCCTGAAGGGACCCTGAAATTCATCTTGAAAGGGACATATGCCAGATAGTGAGTCAGGTCAAGATCCTTTACATGCAGATCGACTGAGGTCTCCAGAGATTTTGAAAAGGGTTTTGTCTTCCCCGTGAATGATATTTTCTTGTTGTTGACCAGGGCACCAACAGAAGGCTGAACAAAAATATCCGTGTAATACGGTATGTTTGAGATAAAGGGGATGGTCACATTGAAATTTCTTATTGTATGGTGCACCTGCTTCGGGCCATCAAAAAAATCGACACTCCCGTTCACTATCTGTATGTTGTTCACCGAAAATCTCATGGCCGCGGTAGCCGGCTTTTTTTTGGCTGACTCCCCTTTCAGGATGTCCGAGAAGTTGTAGAGCAGGTCCGGGTTCCGCCTTACATTCAGGTAAGGTCCCACGAGCCGGAGTTCGCGCACGACCAGGGCGCGCTTCCAAAGTGAGCTGCTCTGGAGATTCACATACAGTTCGTCAAAAGAGAAAAATGTTTCCGCCCTGTTCCGCTCTTTGACGTTAAGCCCCCTGACCGTCACCGACATCGTAAAGGGATTGGTTTTTATCTGCCTTATAGTGACTTCGCGATGGAGATGCTCCGAGAGGTCCTTTGTGAGAAAAGATTTAAGGACCGGGGGCAAGACAAGAAAACCGGTGATCGAAAAGACGAGCAAGAATATCAGGGTTGCCGCAACAGCCTTTTTCACAGAAGGAGCCGACCTCAGCCGCTGCCATTTACCCTTACCCATCACCTTCTGCCTTCACCTTCCCGGCGTCTTTTTTTTCAGTATAACCGCCTGAGTGAAGGAAGTCTATTAAAGACATATTACAGCAATACAAAGTGCGCTCTATTTGGGCCAAACCATTTGTTTAAAAAACGCTTTTCATAACAATGGCTTCTCATCCCGTCAAATAATCTTATGCAAGATATATCAGCACGCGGAAAACTTGCCCTTGGTATCTAAGCATCCGCTTGTTATATGTCAGATGCCCCTATAAAATTAAATTGAGCGGCGCTAGCCGCATGAAAAGATAAATAGATTTTTACTTGCATTTCATTACAGGAGCCAACGATGCCGGGGCGCGTAGCCGACATGTGCGCCAAACCAAAGTACAAGGAAGAATTATTTTTCAGATTTTGATTTTTAAATAACTGAGCATCACAATTATTCGGTGTTATGGTCAAAAAAATGTTTATAAGATATTTAACATATTTCTTAGCCGGCGGGATAGTCGTAAGCTCAGTAACATATTTTGCATGCCACTCCAGAAGCTTTCTGGCGGCCTTCTTAGCCAATATGCCGACCGTCACGTTAATCACTTTCCTGACGATCTATCTGGAGTCCGGCTCAAAGGCCGTTATGCCTTACGCTAACGCGCTCCTTATTACGGTATTCCCCTGGGTTGCCTACGTGTTGGCGATCATATTGCTTACGCCAAGGCTTGGATTCATCGCATCGCTAATAACGGGCCTCTTTGTTTATTTTATTATCGCTTTTTTCATTATAGCTGCCAAAAAGTTCTGAAGCTGAGGAGCGCTTAATTGTTTGTTCGAGTTATGCGCACAACACTTTAGTACCCTGCGGCGCGGCCTTCATGATATCTGGCGCAGCTTCCATAATGTTTGTATTTATTGTAATCGCTTGAATATGCCGCCCCGGAAAGGACAAATAAAAATAATAAGCATGCCAGGACACGGATTCTCATAAAGTCCACCTTTACAGATATTTCAATTTATCCCCGTCGATATATGCTTAAAAAGATGATGCCCAATTGAAATTAGGGCACATCATTTTTGCCTGCATGGCTGCAAAAAATATTTTCAGCGGTAATATCCGGTTCCGATCACCCACCCGAATGGTTTGAACAGAAGAACATATGATCTTTTTGCTTGAGGCGCGCTCTCCCCTTTCCTGGGGAAAAGATATTCTACATAGCCTCCTCCAGCTTCTGCTTTTGCTATCAGCTCCTTTATATAAAAAGTTCCGTTGGAGTCCTTGTCTTCAAGCCGGTTTCTCCCTTCTGCATTCTTCCTGCCGTACAAAACAACATTCACTCCTTCTGTGGTATCAGCCCAGAAATAACCGCCGTCTCCGTAGCGAAGTTCCCGAAGGAGGCCGGCGCCTAATTTTTTTGCCTGGGCGAGTGTCATCTCTCCATGAACCTGTCTTTCATGGATGGCCTGCAACATGCTTACAGCTGTTTCAACTTCACTCCTGATAAGCAAATCCTGTGGCGGCACAACCCCTTTTTCTGTCTGCCCAATAGCATAAACCCAGCCGGTCAAAGTGAATCTCTTGAATACGACCCTCCTCTCACCATGAAAATCATATGCTACCTCCCCCTCATTTTTGGCCAACATCTCCTGGACAGTTTCCGCCAGACTTTTGCTTCCCATATCGGAAGGATAGGCAAAGATCAGCGCAGATTTTTTATGCAGAGACGTCCGTCCCTTCTGATCGAGTGCATAAAAAACAAAATTTCCGGGCAGGGCCATTTTCTCATCCAGCATTTTACTTATCTGCTCAACCGACAGAGATGCTCCGAGAGCCCCAATGATCTTTCCAGCCCTCCGCACAGGGACCGCGACAATGGCTGTACGCTGACCAGTGGTTTTGCTGAGGACAAGGTCGCCAGTCACGTCCTTACCCGACATAAGTCCCGGGAAATACTCCCGATCCCGCAGGTTCTGCCCCGTCAAGCCTTTCTCGACTGAGTAGTAAGAACCATCTGGTCGCGCGAACCACACGGCTGCAGCTTTTACATCTCCCCTGGCGAATTCAGCCAGCACGGGTTTCATTTCATCCCATTTTCCGCTCCGCACTTCATCAGTGACTGACAAGAGTTTCAGACCGTTCAAAACATTTTCAATATGCCCTTCCCCAAGAGCGGCAAAGGAATTAAGAAAAAGACGCATCTCCGTCATGTTTACGCCACCGTGTCCCTTGGCTATGGAAACATGATTGCCGGCTGCCGCGGCAGGCATTGAAAGCGCTAACAACAAGACAACCGCCCATAAGGTCTTCATGGTGCACCTCATTTTGATATTTTTCGATGTGCGCAACTGGATTTTGGAGATCATGATAGGATACGCCGCTGACGTCCTCCTTATATCTAAAGCATACAGGGATATTTGCCCGCGATGAACCCAATATTGACAGTTTCCGTTCCGCACGATAAGTTGTAATCAGAACAGTTCATTTCCCAGGTGTTCCTGTAAAGAAATAAGCAAAAGGAAAAGAGATGAAAAAAAGTCCGCTGGCGCTGCTCTTTTTGTTCGTTTTCTGTTTGTTCCCGATAGCCGGTTCGACACCATGTTCATACTGGAAGCCCCTGATGACGAAGCTGACTTTAGGAGGACTCTAAAAGTGGCAGCAGCACTTCGATTCATCATTATCCCGAAAGTCGCTCATCCCTGGTTCGACGAAGTAAATAATGGTGCACAGGCCCAGGCGGAAATATTAAGCCGTGAATTTGGCACCGAGATCGTGGTCGACTATATGCCGCCATCAATTTGCGACGTCACCCAACAGAACGCGATTCTGGATAAGGCCGCCATAAGCCGTCCGACTGGCATCGCTGTAGATCCGGTTGACGCCGTAAGCCATATGACGGCCATAAATCGCATAAGGGATCAGGCTATTCCGGTAGTCCTTTTCGACTCGCCATCACCAGATGCCAGCATCACCAGTATTGGCAACAACTTTACGCAGCAGGGAATCATTGCTGCCGAGCGCCTCGGCAAGCTTATTGGATACGCTGGCAAAGTGGCTGTAATGCAGGGACATCCCACGGCGCCAAACCATAAAGAACGATTCGAAGCGCAGATAGCTGCATTAAGGAAGTATGCCGGCATAACTGTTGTTGACGGCGGCATTGACAATGACGACATTGAGACTGCTCGCCAACAGGCTTCGGCTGTTCTCGAATCGCATCCGGATCTAAGTGGTTATTTGTGCTGCGATGCGTCCGGTCCGATAGGCATAGCAACCGCTATCAAAAAGGCTGGGAAGACGGGTAAAGTGAAAGTAGTCGGCATGGATGGGATCAAGCCCATACTCGATGCAATAAAAGAAGGTATAATTGATTCCACCTCGGCAACCATTCCGAGGGTGCAAGGCTCGATGTCAGTGCTGATGTTGTGGCAGGCCTCTTTGGGCATTCGGCTGCCTCATGCTATTGATACAGGCATTGACGTGATCACACAGGAGAATGTGGATATGTTTCTTGCCGATGAGTCTAACTACCCCATATTTCAACGGACCGGCAAATAATTGTTTTTTAACCCTTTTTTGATACTGTTGCACTTGCTCTCACTGCCCCTTCAAGGACGGATGTCAGGGCATCTCGCCCCGGATCCGCTTGGATTTTAACTTTGCAAAATTGTTTTTTGCGAGTATCTTGCGGACCTGCTCTCTGACATCCACCCACACCGGATGGACGATACACGAATCGCTCCGGGAACAGAGTCTTTTATCAATTGCACATATATTCATCGCTACCGGCCCCTGAACGGCCTCCACTACGCATAGGAAACTGATAAGGGCGGGCTTTTTTGCAAGCTCAAACCCGCCGTTCACCCCCCGGTGGGACTTGACAATGGACGCACTGGCAAGCTTCTGAAGTATCTTTGCTATGAAATCCTTGGGCGCTGACGTTGCCCTAGATATCTCTTCGATCGCTACTATCTCTCCGGGCCTCTGCGCAAGGTGGCATACGCACCGTATGGCGTAATCGGTCTCTCTTGTTATCTGCACTTCATCCGCACCCCGCTTTTGTTTTTGGGCATCAGTATTGGCCTTTCCCTCCCCCGCCCCTGCCGGGGAAGGACTCCGAAGGTTGAAGCCGGTCAAACTCCGCAAATAATTATGCCGGTCCTCCCCTTTTTCATTCAATACCGCGCAGCCCGAGGGCCTTGGCGGCAAGTTCGCCCCTTCGCCTTATTTCGAACTTGCCGAATATGTTGATCAGGTGGCCTTTCACCGTCTGTTCGCGGATAAAAAGCCTTTCCGCAATCCCCCGGTTGGAATGGCCCTGGATGACAAGCACCGCGATCTCTTTTTCCCGGTGGCTCAATTTGAAGCGGTCAAGCCCTAGATCCAGCCTGTGTACAGGCGGAGCAGGCTCCAGGAGTATGAATTTCCCTTTTTTTCGGTTGCACAGCGGCACGGTGCGCACCCGGAACGTTCGGGCGCCGTTTTTAAAAAAAGCCGCTCCGGGACCGAAACCGGGGTCCGGGACATGTTCCAGGGCGGCGCCACGTATGGCCTGCCTGGCCGCATCATTCATAAAAACAGGCGAGCCTGCTTCATCTGTCATGATCACGCCGCAGGACTCTTTGAGAGGATCCCTGCCGCCGATCAAATACATATTGTGAATGGAGTTGGCCAGATGAGGCAGCAGGATATTCACAATCTCCCGGTCCCGGCTACTGAAATCGCGCTCATGCCTCTGCCGGTTGATAATAAATATCCCGGCCATATCACCCTGCGCCTTGAGCCATGCGCCAAGCGCATAAAAGACCGAGGCAACAGGAAGCAGGAAGTCACAGGCGAACTCGGTGTTGATCAGTCCCGGCACCAGGTCGGTGATCCGCGCCGCCTCGTTAAAATGATGCTTAAACCATCCGTTGGACATGAACGGGTCCCCCAACGCATAGTGGGAGAGATAAGTGAGCATGGACTCCTCGGTGTTGTTGAATATCTCGTATCCGGCGAAATGGAATTCTCTTGTCTTGGGGTCCGCGGAAACGAACACCGCGCTGTTGATACCGATAAACCTGCGGAGCTCATCGCAAACAGTCAGGACCATCGCCTTTTGATCACGTATGGAATAAATGGCGTCGATTATCCCGATCACCTTCCTGTAATCTTTGCCGGACAGAGCCATCAGGCAGCCCTCCCCAAGCCGCCTGAATTCAAGGCTGGCAAGCGTTCAACAGCTTCTCTAAGGGTTGCGCCTTTGCTGATCTGGAGCAGTTTAAATTCAACGCACATCACATTCAAAAAAACCGGACCTTCTTTATCTTGATTCTAACATATGGGCATATTTGTCAAGTGCCCTATTTTTTATTAAACCATTTCCCGTGATTAAAATAACCCAACGAAAGTAGGATTTCTTTTGAAAATTTCTATGATATAGTTATCATCAGCGAAAAAAATACGGGGCGGCAAACGGCCCTCCGGCGGCAAACTTTTCAATGGCGGCCGGCGGCATGGATTTATTGGCAAAGCGCGAGACCCGTAAAAAACAGGACAAAAAAATCCTTTTTACTGAGCGGCAGGGCGCCAAAAGCAATACAAATCTGAGGGGGCTGAAAACCTGTATTGCAAGCGCTTTAAAAAAGGAAAGATTCTTCCAGCCTCCGCTATAAAGGCCGGTTGTATGAAAAATGCGAGGGGGCATGAGGCTCATCTTTAAAATTTTAGGGAGTGCGGAAAAGGCAATGCTGAGCTACGCCGGGGAGCCCCTGGCCAGGACGGTCTTAAGGAAACAGTACAGGCTTAAGTCTTTTGTCTGCGTGTCCACTCTCGTTGTTTCCTTTCTGAGCTTCAATCTTGCTCTTCTGATCGCATTTTTCATATTCACTCGCGAAGCCCGGCCGCGCATCCCTCTTCATGCGGAGACAAATACGGAAATCGTTGGTTACGGGCGCGGCGTGCAGGCTCAGAAAATAATGGCAGGGCCCATCGCGGCAGCCTCAATGGGCCGCATAAAAAGAAAGTTCACCTTTTTTTTCCTGCTTCTGTCCCCGATACCGTTTATTATGGCTGGCATCATATCTAACGTGCTCAAAGCGAAGATAGACTGTTCAACGAGGCTGTTTCACGAAAAGATACGCGATATAAGCAGCGTAAGCGACCTGACAAGGCTGGTCATGGACAGCTCGAGTTCGTGCATAGGTTTCGTGGAATTCAACGCCATCCTTAATGAGCTGGCATACTTCGCAACGAAAATAAGGGATGTGGCAGTGGACAGAAAGACACTTGAGTTCGATCTCCAGGTGCTGGAAAAATTCGTCATCACTTCTGAAGTGGTGAAAGACTGGAAGGAACACGTACACCGGCTGCTGTGCGAGATCAACAAGGCGATAGACGCGAACGTGCTCTTTTCCATCTTTCAGGTCAACAATGAGCTTTACGATCTTGATATATTCTGGTCCGGCACGCCGGCGGACGGGATAAGGGAGGCCGTTGAACAAATCATCCGCAGGGAGGTCACAAGCGTATGTGCCGGCATCGGAAACTCACCCGCCCTCATGGTCAACCATAATATTACGCCAGGGTCCTTGACTCATGCGGCCATGAATGAAGCGGACATAGCGATGCAGACAAAATCCCTGATGATCCAAAACCCCAATATTCAGGGAATAGTCGGGATAGGCGTGCATCCGGCACTGGCAAACGACCCCGTACGGTCGCTTGCGGTTGACGGCATATTGACCACACTTTTGAATGTTATCGGGTCTATCAAGGCCATCTCAAAGTACACAAGGGACCTTGAATATTACGCGACGAGAGACCCCCTTGCCAACCTTTACAACCAGAGGCTGTTCTGGGAACTTCTGGGGTATGAGATCGGCAGGGCGGACCGGTATGGATACAAGTTCGCAGTGCTTGTAATAGACCTGGACAACTTCAAGAATATCAACGACTCGCACGGGTATATCGTTGGGGACCGTTTCCTCGTGGAGATCGCCGCTGAAATGCAAAAAGCCCTGCGTACCGGCGATATCCTCTCAAGATACGGCGGCGACGAATTTGCCGCTATTCTTCAGGACGCTAACGAGGAGCAGGCCTTTTTTGTTGCGGACAGGCTAAGGGAGAACATAAGCGGATTATCTTTTCCCACACTTGACGGGGTTAAGGTCAAGGCCACTGTTTCCATCGGCTTTGCCGTTTACCCTATTCACGCCACAACCACGAAGGACCTTTTTCTGTTTGCCGACAACATGATGTACAAGGCTAAAAGCCAAGGCAAGGACACTATCATCGTCCCCACCGAAGAGGACATTGTCGAGGTATTCAGGGCGGCAGGGGAAATGACCGTGGTTCTCACGAGGGCACTGGAAGAAGGAAGGATCATCCCCTATTTTCAGCCGATCATCAACGTGGAGACAGGCAGGATCGAATGCCATGAGGTCTTATGCAGGCTCCAGACGGACAACGGCATTATGGCCGCCGGGGAGTTCATTGAGATCGCAGAGAGGCTAGCTGTGGTAAGCAAGCTGGACCTTATGGTCATGGAAAAGGCATTCCGGAAGGTGCAGGAAGACGGTTATGACGGATGCCTTTTTGTCAATCTGTCGCCCAAGTCCCTCATCCTGCGGGAATTCATTCCAAGCGTCCTTGGCCTGACAAAAAAGTACAATATAGACCACAGTTCGATCGTGTTTGAGATTACCGAAAGAGACACGGTCAAGAACATCTCCCTCCTGGAGAAGTTCGTCAGGAACCTGAAAGCAGAGGGTTTCAATTTCGCGATCGACGATTTCGGGTCCGGTTTTTCATCATTCCAGTACATTAAGCGGTTCCCTATCGACTACGTTAAGATCGAAGGGGAATTCATAAAGAACATGATCTCTGATGCCAGGGACATGGCGATGGTGAAGGCCATGGTTGCCCTGTGCAGGGAATTCGGCATCAAGACAGTTGCCGAATACGTGGAGGATGAAAATATCATGAGGGCCGTAAGGCAGGCAGGGATCGCTTATGATCAAGGCTACTATATCGGCAGACCCGGCAGGGATTTTTACGGCAGTAAAAAACAATGACCCGCCGTCGCCCGAAAACCGGTCTCAAGCCGCAACGCACCATCGGCATGCTGGCTGAAACGAGAGGGAAATATAGTGTCCGAACGCACTTACGTAGTCGCCGTTGATGGCAACGCATATGACAGGATCGGGTTTTTGGAAGCCG
>JAKAEG010000268.1 GCA_021819985.1 Nitrospirota bacterium
CTCGGGCATGACGTCTTGAATTTGAGGTCATGCCCGCATGTCGTAAGCGGGAATCTATTTTGACGTTGCGCCTCCGGGCGGTTTCCCCTTTTCTCCCCTGTCCAGAAGAGATTGTCTGCCACGGTTTCCGCTCTCTTTCGCTTCGAAATCGATTTTGAGACAGGTTCTAAAGAAAAAGAAGAGTTTTTTGGTCAGGCCTGGCGCAGGACCATAAGCGTGATCTCCGGAGGGGCCCCCAGTCGCACAGGCATTCCGAATGTGCCAAGTCTCCTGTTCACCTCCATGCCTTCCAGAACCAATAGCTCTGGACAATATAGATAAGCGGGATGAAGAGGAGCCAGATCCAGAGCTTTCGCTCGATAAATCCAAAGAGAGGCGGCCCGGACACTATCTTGCTGTAGGTATATTTCAGGAGGTTATGGAACACGGCAGTGTATTTTATCATCTGCCGGGGACCGGTTTTTGTGATTTCAGCCCTTGCGATAAAATAAAAAAATTGTTTTTTGTGCCCTTGCTATAATAAAAAGATGAAGCAGGATAAAAAGATAAAAAGACCTGTGGCGGCAAAAGGCGGGCGGCAGAGCGCCGAAGGCCCGGGTTTGCAAAAAGAAGAAAAACCCGGCGTGCAAAAAGACAAAAAAATGGAAACGTGCCGGTGCAAGGAAGTGGCGGAAAAAACAAAAACGCCAATCGAGTTGGTGAAAACCATGCTGGACGACCTTGCCGTCTGGAAGAAAAAAGAGAGGAAAAAGAGTTTTTAGAGCCATGGGCGACTATATCCTTTACCAGCCGCTAACGAAAACCGACAGGATAACCGTTTTTATCTACCGCGCATCAATAGCGCTTAGCGGCATACTTCTTGCTTCTCTGGCCGTTTTTGCCGCAGTTTATCCCGTAGTCAGCGCCGGGAAGGCTTCCCTTTATTTCGATATTTTCCTTGTGCTGTTCTATCTGGCCACGGGGCTTGGTGTTTTTTTCATCCACCTGTATATAGGCAGCTTCAAAAGGAACCTGAAAGGTCTTTATATTTTGGCGCTTGCCGGTCTTGCCGTGATATTGATAAAAGGGGAGGGTAATGGCCTCGCTTATCTCACCGGGACGCCGGCGGCGGCGCTGCTGCTGCTTCCTGTTTCCGGCTGTGCGGGATTTATTGCAGCGAAAGAGGCATTTTGCTTCAGGCTTGTAGAGGGGTATCTGCTTATGATGATAATGCCGCTTTTTCTTATGGCCTTTTCAACAGGCGCATTGGGGAAGACCGGCGTAATTTTTGGGATCGTGCTTATCGCCGCTCTTTATGTGTTCTTTGCCTCCCGTAAGGTCTTTATGCCCTTGCATTGCGACATCGGAGACAAATCAGCATACAGATAAAAGCAAAAGGGATTTTTATTTTATTTTCTTTTCTTTTATTTTCCAGCCTTTCTGCTCTTTTTCTTCTTCGGTTCCTTTTTTGATATCTTCTTTGATTTCTTATGCGATTTCTTTTTTCTCTTTGCGCTCTTTTTCCTGACAATGTGCTTTTTATGTTTTTTGTTTTGATGCTTTTTCTTTTTAGACTTGCCTTTGGCCTTTCTTTTTGTTTTGGAGGTCTTTTTAAACGGGATTTCAGGTATTCCTATCAGTTTAGGCGTCTTTGGCGCCACCTTGACCACCTGGGGCCCTTTTGAGAGGTCTTCCATCTCCAGCAGGTTTTGACTTGAATTCCAAAAACCGTTTTTGAAAGCCGAATAATCCGAGGCCCCGGACATTGCCGCGGCGTATTTTATGTCCGTTGCATAGAAGAACCATTGCCGTACCCAGTCCATCTCTATTTGCTCATTAAACGGGTTTGTCTCATCGGCAACTCCCGTCCGCCATGCTTCCTGTACGAGTTTTGTCGCGGCGTGAGTCATGTTATCGGCGGCCTGTATGGATTCATCCATTTTTGTGAAATGCCCGTTTGTCCACTGGCTTGCGTGACAGGAGTTGCAAATGGCTTTCATCCCGTCCTCACGGTCTGTCTGCGCCGTTTTGCTGATAAGGTATTTTGAGCCTGGTTCGCCTTCGAAACTGGAAGGAAGCGGCAGTCCATCCTTGTTCTTCAGCATCGTTGTATCACCGCTTTTGGTCTGGGCGGTGGAGTAAATAAGCCCAAGGAGCCTCACCCAGAGCCTCGATCCCGAATCGTGTGTCCTTTCCGCTAAAACCTTGCCGTCCGGCCCCGTCAAAAGGCTGTTATGGCACGCCGCACACGTTGGGGCCTTGAAATCCGTTCCCGGTCTCCAGGGCACCCGGGTAAAATTCCATCCGGTCCCGTTTGAAAGGAATATGACCCCATGGCTGCTTTTTTGGTATACGTCCCAGGCCGGGGCATGAGGGCCGGTGTGACACCTGGCGCAGGTATAAGGTTTTCTCGCGTCTTCGATCGAAAATGAATGGCCGGGATGACAGGCCTCGCACGCGCCCATCGAACCATCCGGGTTGACCCGTCCAATGCCTGTATTGGGCCAGCCTTTAAGGTCAGGCACATTGATGATGCCAACCGGCGTGGACAGCTGCTTCATCCCCGCCGCTTTTATCTTGTCTCCATGACATCCGTAACATACGCTGCCCGCAAGCCCATCCATGGGTTTTTCTATACTGATACTGCTGTCCGATACCTCTTTTGTCCCTATGACGGTATCCATCAGGGTATGGAACAGGGGATTGTTTTCCAGGTTGCTCCAGGCGAACGACTCTTTGCTTTTATTGAATTCCGCCTGCTCCACAGGATGGCAAAGGGCGCAGTCCGCCGGAGAGACTATCACGTTTATCTTTGTTCCAAAATGCCGGAAACTGTCCTTATGAGCGCCTGTATTTACGCCATGGCATTCGTAACAGCCTGTTACGTATTGGCCGGAGCCGCCGGGAGCGCTCCGGGCGGAAAACATGCGCTCGATGGACGGCTTCCGGAGGGCGTCATCGGGAGTTATTCTTGAATGAGAGCCGGAAAGCCATTCATTTACAATGCCGGGTGAGTATCTGGAATGGCACTCAATGCATTTGCGGCTTTGGGGGCTGATCAGGCTGGAAGAAAGCGCAGCTCCGGTCTCCTGGGGGAAGGCGTTGCCTGCCGTAATAAAAATTATCAGCGCGGCAAGTAAAGCATAAAATAATTTTCTTTTTCTCATTTAAAATTAACCTCCGGAAAATACAAAAAGCAAAGACCTGAAAGGGTTTCTGTTTGTTTGTTTTTATGTAGTAGTATAATAAAAACAGGGTAAAAAGAGTAAGGCCGGAGGTGATTTTCATGCGGAAGGAAAAATTCCTGGCGCTGGGTTTAACGGCGCTTCTTCTCTATGTATTGGGACCGATGACGGCAAACGCCGCCGGGGAAACTGAAAAGAACGTTGAGACGATACACTGGTATAAACTTGCCCAGGGTGAAAAGATGGCCGCCCGGCAGAAAAAACCGCTGGTGGTCGATTTCGCCACCGGGGCAGGCTGCCCAAGGTGCGAAAAAATGGGCAGGGAAGCGTATAAGGACCCTGAGGTCATTTCCAAGCTGAACAGGGATTTTATCCCCGTGAAAGTGGACCTTTCAAGGCCGATCACCGATGAGGAAAGAAACCTGGGCAACAGGTTCGATTACCGCAACGATTGCCTTCTTTTGTTCCTCGACTACAAGGGGAACCCGATTGCCGATCCCATAGAGGGCAAACTCTGTTTTATCGACGTCGTAAATGCGAAGGATTTTATAAAGTATCTGGACCTGGCGCTTAAAAACGCGCAAAAGACAAAATAGTTTTTTGTTTTTTGCTTTTTCTCCCGGTCAAGTGACGTGCAATATGGTGGTAGATACTCCAGTGACGGGCAATATGGGAACAGATAATAAATCGGGTCTTCCAGATGACGTGCTTGAGGCCGTTGCCGGTCTGCACAGTCTTTTCAAGGACAACGGCCTGACCCTGTCCGTGGCCGAATCCTGCACGGGCGGGCTTATAAGCCATTACATAACCCAGCTGCCTGGCGCAAGCCGCTTTTTCATGGCGGGCGTTATCTCCTATTCAGCTTTGGCCAAGGAAAGGATACTCAATGTCCCTCTGGAGGTGATAGAGACCTCAGGTGTTGTGAGCGAAGAGGCGGTGCGGGAGATGGCCAAAGGCGTGATGGGATTGGTTGGCTCCGGCCTTGCCCTTGCCATCACAGGCAATCTGGGCCCCGAGGCGCTCGAAGGAAAAGAGAACGGACTGATTTATGTAGGGGTTTGCTCCAAATGGAGCGGTCAAGTGCGCGTAAAAAAACTTCTGCTTAAAGGCGGGCGGCTGGAGAACAAGAAAGAGGCGGCCCTTGAGGCCCTGAGATTTTTGCTCGAAGAGGCGCGCAGCCAACCTGGTCCATAGGCCGCAGGCGCTCCCGGTTTATAGAACCTATCTCAAAATCGCTTCCGGCTGCAAGAGGTTTTTAAGAAATCGCGGCATACGGCGTCGAAAAAGGAAAAATCGTCCTGAAGGCAGCGC
>JAKAEG010000269.1 GCA_021819985.1 Nitrospirota bacterium
CCGCGCTTCCCCAGGGACGGGTTGAAACGGCAAGACGCGTGCGCCTGATGACCGAAGAGATGATGAAAGCAGGTTTTGGAAACTGCTCCAATCATTATGAGTGCCAGGCCGTTTGCCCCAAGGGGATCAAGGCAGGGTGTATCGCGAAGCTGAACAGGGAATTCATCAAGGCCTTCGTGAAGCGCGGCTGCCGGCGAGAGGGGCAGGACAGATAAAAATAAAAAGGATACAAAGAGCTTACTTCCCTGAAATCACAATTCATCTGCATTTCCTGCCCGGTCGTCCGCCCGGTGTGTTCATTCCTTGGTGATGATATCAAGGCGTCAATAAACTGTACATTAAGCCCTGAGGGCGTCCACTATATTCATGCGGGCTGCCCTGAGGGCCGGCAACACGCCCCCCGCAAATCCCATTATCAGGGAAAAGGCGATTGCCTTCAATGCGATGCCGCCCGTCAGGCTAAATGAAAAGGACAGTTCGGAAAAGGTCTGGAAATTCACTGTGGATATCGTGAACAGCTGCAGAAAAGAGGCAAAAAAAAGCCCGGCCAGCCCTCCTGAAAATCCCAGCAGAAGAGATTCCGCCAGAAATGCCCACAGTATGCTCCCGCGCGCAAACCCAAGCGCCCGCAATGTGCCGATCTCTCTTGTCCTCGTCAAGACGGCCGCATACATTGTTATAATGGCCCCGATTATAGCGCCCAGGGAAAATATGATAGAAAGAGATATCCCCAGTATCCTAAGAAATTTTGCCATTATCTCAGACTGTTTGGCGTAATACACATTTTCGCGCATGGCCTGAACGGTAAGTCTGGGGTCTTTTTCTATGCGCCTTCTGAACCGGTCGAAAAGCGAAGGGTCCCTGAGCCTGAAAAGGACGGATGAATAGGCGTCTCTCCTGAAAGCCTGCATAAGCTGGTCTGCATCTCCCCAAACCTCTGAACTGAACTCCGTTGCGCCCGCATCGAATATGCCTACAACTTTCCATGACCTCATCGCGAACCGGAGCGAATTGCCAAGCCCCACTCCGCTGAAAAGCCTGGCCACGCGTAGGCCGGTCACGATCTCTGAGGAGCCAGGGCGGGGCATGCGTCCAACAAGCAGTTTTACCTGCGGCCTTAAACTGAGGGACTCAGGCCCAATTCCCCTGACCGCCAGGTTGGAAAGCCCTCCTCCTTTTTTGGGTAAAGTGATCAGCACCAAAAGTTCTTTGGCCAAAAGGAGTTTCCCGTCCCCGCCCACGGCCACATCAGGGAAGGTCGATATGATGTCGGCCTGGGCGCGGTCTATCGCGCTTTGGACCTCGGTCAGCGCGCCTTTCCTCAGGACCACTGAATTATCCGGTGAGCCGGTTTCGACAAGGGTCTTTTCGAGCCCCTGGGCAAGCATTAAAACGGAGGCGAACACAAACACCACAAGCGCCATGCCCCCGGCTGTAAGCGCCGTTGTGAGCTTTCTTGTCCAGAGATTCCGTAAGCTGTAGGACAGTGGTATCCTCATCTTCAGCCGATCCTCCTCAATCCCTCGGCTATCGGTGTGCGGATGGCCCTCCATGCCGGAAAAATCGCCGCCACCAGCCCTACCAAGGCTGAGGCCGCGGCATAGAAAATAAAAAGGCGCCCGTCGACATTAAACACAGGGAAATAGTCGCCAAGCTGATCTCTGAACGCATGGGCGGCAGGATAGGTCAAAGCGATTCCCAAAGCGCAGCCTGTCATTACTATCACCATGGATTCACCGGCTATAAGCCCCGCAATCCTGAAACTCCCGAACCCGAGAGTTTTCAGCACCGCATATTCGCCGATGCGCTCCCGGACCGTCATGGACATGGTATTTGCCGCCACCGCCATTATGATGGCGATAATGACAAATGAAACCAGCTGGATCACCATCAGCAGCGCCTCGGTCATCGATATGAAGCTAAGCTGGAAAGATTTTTCTGTTTCCGTTATCGTCTCGGCCAGAGAATTTTTGAACAGGCTGTCTATTTCCGCGGAAATGGAGGGCGCAAGCAGCGGGTCAGATATGCCCTCGATGAAAAAGCCTGCCTGGTCCGCGCGGCCCGGTGATACCTTTTTAATGGATTCGTTCAGGTAATCCCAGTTGAAAAAAAACTGGGATTCATCCGTGTTTTTGTCCCTGCCCTTGTATATGGCCCGGATCACGAAATCCAGGTCCACCGGGTATATGGTCCCCTTGAGCGTGACAAGGTCTCCTGTTTTCCAGCCGAACCTTTGGGCCAGCTTTATGCCCGCCACCGCCCCCCTCCTGTCATTTAAAAAGGCGGTTTTCTGCTCCGGCGTAATCACGTATTCCGGGTAAAGTTTCAGATAGCTGCCGGGGTCGACCGCAAAATTGGCGAAAAAATTCTTCTCGTTTATATAGATGCCGCCAAACCAGCTGCCCCAGGAAACCACGGTAACACCCTTTACCTGTTTTATTTTGTCCTTATAGGCCAGAGGCAGCGGGAAAGTCAGAGATATGGAGTTTCTTGTCACCAGGCGCGTGGCGGAGGAGGCCGCGACCCCCGCATACCACGCGCTTACTACGGTCCTGAGCAGACCGAACGCGACAAGCGCTATAACGACGCTGCTTATCGTAAGCAGCGTGCGGGTCTTGTGTCTGAAGGCGTTTTTAAAAATCAGCTTAAGCGCGAAGATCATGTGAGTATGCCTTTTTCCAGGGTCCTTACGATATGGGCCGTAGAAGCCGCACGAGGGTCATGAGTGACCATGATGACCGTTTTCCCAAGCTGCGTATTCAGGTTTTCCATCATGGAGAGCACCTCTTGCGCAGAAACGCGGTCAAGGTCTCCGGTTGGCTCGTCCGCCACCAGTATTACAGGGTCGGTCACTATCGCCCTGGCTATCGCGACGCGCTGCTGCTGTCCTCCGGAGAGCTGTCCGGGATAGTGCTCCGTCCTGTCGGAAAGCCCCACAAGGTCGAGCACAGCCATTGCGTGCTCCGTCCGTTCCGATTTTGACAGGCCGGTCAAAAGCAGCGGAAGCTCCACATTCTCAATTGCCGTAAGCACCGGGATAAGATTATAGAACTGGAATATGAAGCCGACATTCAGGGCCCGCCATCGGGCAAGTTCGTTTTCAGAAAGCGAGGTTATTTGCACCCCTCCGACCACGATCCCGCCTTTGTCCGATTTGTCGATACCGGCAATCAGATTTAAAAGAGTGGTCTTGCCGGAGCCGGAGGGTCCCATCAGGGCCAGAAACTCACCCTCGGCGATCTCGAAGGAGATGTCCTCCAGCACCTTTATTTGCTGGCTGCCGCGCCGGTAGGATTTGCTAAGGTCCCGGATCTGGACTATAGGTTCTTTGGATTCCATTCCCCTCACCCTCCGCTTCGCTCCCCTCTCTCCCAATGGGAGAGGGTTAGGGTGAGGGAAATATTGTTTAATCTAATGCCTTTTTCCATGGAAGATTATTGAAGCCTTTATCTTATGTGGCCGATTTTATTTTTGCGCCGTTCTCAAGGCCTGGCGGCGGATTGACCACAACCGCTTCCCCTGGTTTTACTCCGCCTGTGACTATCAGCATCCCGCCCATTTTCCCGTCCGTTGTGATCCGCGTTTCGATGGCGCGGCCGTTTCTCATCACGAAGACAAAAGCAGCGCCATTGTTTTTAACGACCACCGACCCCTGGTCTATTACCACTCTTGGTTTCTCTTCTTCCGGGGTTATCGCCCTCGATAGAAAGGCCACCCTGGCGCTCATCTCGGGCAGGACCCGTTCGTCTTTGTTTAGAAAGCTCACTTTCACGGTGACAGTGGCCTTGGTCTTGTCCGCTGTGGGCACAATCATGTGTACCCGCCCGGGGAAATGGACGCCAGGCAAGGCGTCCAGCTCTATATCGCAGGGCTGGCCTTTCCGGATTTTTTCGATACCGGATTCTGATACGTCCGCTTCCACCTGCAAAGAGTCCATGTCCGCTATCGTGACGACCGCCGCCTGCACGTTCGCGGCTGCGCCTATCGGGGTGATAATGTCTCCGATATCGGCGTTCTTTGTAAGCACCACCGCGTTAAAAGGGGCGCGAATGTATGTATATCCCAGCTGCACGGCGGCATATTGTACGGCTGCCTCGTCCGCCGAAACGGTTGCCTTGGCCGCGTCAACGCCCGCCAGGGCCTTTTGATAATTGGCGAACGAGGAATCATAATCGGCCCTGGCTATCAGGGCTTTTTTCAGAAGCTGACTGTTCCTTTCAAAAACAAGCCTCGCGTTATAGAGGTCGGCGCGGGCCTGGTCAAGAGTGAAACGGGCCGCTCTTAAATTCGCTTCCGCCTGGTCTTTGGCCGCTATCAGGTCTGAATCGTCCAGACGAGCTATTACCTGTCCTTTCTTTACCTTGCTGCCTTCCTCGACAAAAAGAGAAACCAGCCTGCCCGTTATTTTTGATGAGACGGCCGCTTTCTTCTCCGCAACCACATACCCGCTTGCGCTAAGCACGGCC
>JAKAEG010000270.1 GCA_021819985.1 Nitrospirota bacterium
CCAGTGAACAGCTTTTACGTAATCCAGAGGCACGCCTTTGCCGTTTTGATAAGCATAGCCCAAAGAATTTTCTCCATATGCATTGCCCTGCGCGGCGGACATCCTGAACCAGTGAACAGCTTTTGCGTAATCCAGAGACACACCTTTGCCGTAAAAGTAAGCCTTTCCTAAAGCATATTCGCTATATGCATCGCCCTTCGCTGCCTTCTTTTTAAGTGAGTCTGCAGATTCCCCGTGGGCGTAATAAGGCAACTGAAGCATAAAGCCCAAAAAAAGCAACAGCATGACGGATGCTATTTTTAATGTCTTCATGTTATTAACACCCTCTCTTTAAATTCATTTAAATTATCAACCGCTTAATACCAGCGGAAAAACGCGGTTACTGGCCTGCTGCGGGCACGCCGTCGCCAGCCTTCATGGCTTTACCGATTTCCGTCATATCCTGAAACTCCTGTACGGTCGCCTTGTTATAGGCTGCCTGCGCCTTGCGCATGGCCGCCAGCGCTGCCGCCATGGCGCTTTTCATCTCATCGGCCTTTTTCTCGTTTTCCTTGTTTATCTCACGCTGCTTCTGCCGCACGTCCTTCATCTTCGCGGCGTTTTCCGCATCTATGCGCCTCTGCTCCTCCTTTAGCTGCTCCAGCGAGTCCTCCATCTTTTTGTCCGGCTTGGGCGACAGCTTAATCACCTTTTCCTTGGCTTTTATCAGCTTCCTGAGGTTTTTTTTCCTCTCTTCCCGCACGATTTTCATGTTTTTAGCGAATTTCTTCGCCTTCTCCAGAGCGGCCTTATACCTGGCCTCGTACCGTTCATATCCTGCCTTGCCATAAGCGCCTGGCATGGCGGGAGCGGATGGACACTGCACGCCCAACCGGTCTCCGTTCAGGGCCTTGATCGCCTCGTTGGCAAGATAGCCGAACTCGGAGAAATCCGGCTCCTTCTGCTCAAGGGCGGCCATCGCTCCGCCCGAGATGTATGCCGCGCAATTGAGCTGCTTCCACGCCGCTCCGGCGCCTCCCAGGTCGCGGACATTTTCCTCAGGCTTGAGGCCTCTGATGCCTGTGTCCACAATGCCTCCCTTGAGCCCCAGGCCGCTTCCGAGCGATCCCTTCAGGGTCGTTGCGTCCCGGTCCTGAATGAACGTCCTCTTTTGTTCCTCGAACTCTTCTTTACGCCGGTTTGCTTCAGTTTGCGCCTGTTCGTCAAGCTCTTTTTGCCGTTTCTCCCTTTTTAGCTGCTCCTCCCGGATCCGCTGCTGGATCAGCAGCTGTTGCTGATACATCTGCCAGCGCCGCCAATTGAGCCAGTTCTGATTTTGATTGTTATATCCCCCGACCAGGCCGCACGCGGCCTCGCAGCTTGGATACCCGTTAAGGCATTCTCCCATCCCGTTGGGGCACCGGCAGCAGTCGCAACCCACAGGGTTGTCGCAATAGGCGAATGTTTTTTGACTGAAAGAAAACGGTAGCAATAAAAACAGGGCGGCAACAAGCCACTTTGCCGCGGTGGATGGGATGCGTATTGTAATAATTAAATGCGTCTTCCCGATCTTGGTGGAAACAAGTTGCATTTTTTCAAGATCTGCTCATACCAAGCATAAGCCGAGTCCATGTTACACGAAACGCCTGCCCTTGCCCGCTTTTGCCGTCTCCGGACACAAATCTTATGACCTTGCCTGAGTATAAACATATAAAACTATAAAAGTATATAAAAAACCGCTCACAGTTTACATCCCCTTAACGAGAGATATATTTAAATCTAAAGTTTAAATTTTATCAACCAGATAGCGGGTGTGAACATTTGCCGCAGAGGGGAAGTCTAAATCCAAAATCTCTACAGGTTCGTAAAGAAATTTTTCTCCCGGCAAACTAAACCATTGAATATAAAAGGGAAAGCATTATACCTTTGGCATTATCCTTTTGGGATAATGCTCAAAAAAAACCGAAGACAAAGGGCCTGGTTCAGAGGCCGGAAATTCTGCTTTAGCTGGACTGTTTTTGATAGAACCTCAACAGTACTTTCTCGACCTGTACCAAAAAATTAAAATTCGTGTTTTTCTCATTTAAAAGCGCCTTTTTTAAAACGTAAGGTTCATATCTGCCGGCACCATTATTTCCTTGTAATACGTGGCGGGATTTGCCAATTCGACACCATCAACAAAATCTGCGGGCGTCATTCCAAAGAGAGGGACATTGAGAGGACAGGCAAGCAGCTTCGCTCCTTCCTTATAAAGCATAAAGAGCAGTTCCTCGGCTGTGGGCAGCTCCATCTCTTCCATTTTTTTCATGACCGCGTCCCCCATTTCTCGTGGCTGATCGGGCAGGCATTTCAGCTGATTTACTTTGTCTTTATGAACCGCGTTCACCCCGCGGGAGCCGAAAAAAAGAGTGACTTTAGACCCCTCTCTCAGTAAGCTCAGCGCCGTCATGAGCGCGTTGTAAACCTGGCAGAGCTCATCATGAAAACACATTACCGATACGTTTTTTGTAATCTTAGTCATGGCACGGCTCCTTTTTAAGTTTTTTAAAAATTCAGCGTCTTCTT
The DNA here is from genome assembly GCA_021819985.1 of Nitrospirota bacterium. GTDB lineage: Bacteria > Nitrospirota > Thermodesulfovibrionia > Thermodesulfovibrionales > JdFR-88 > JAKAEG01. The sequence continues at coordinate 2,545 of JAKAEG010000270.1, forward strand.
TCTCCCGGATATTTTCCTGTCTTCGTTACTGGACAGCATGCCGGAGCGGGTATGGGTTCCAGCTCTTTCTTGAAAATTTCCACGATCTCAAGCACCATCGGATTTACAAGAAAGTAGCACCTTAGCCTGCCGTCCACGTAATAATCTATAACCTTGTTTGCCCTCAAGACTGAAAGATGCTGGGAGATATTTGGCTGGGCAATGCCAAGGAAATCCTCGAAGTCACTCACGCATTTCACTCCTTTGGCCAGCTCATCCAGAATCTTTATTCTCACTGGATGTGCAATGGCCTTCAAAACCTCTACTTTTTCCAAAAGAGAATCCATCTATTTACCTCTTTAAAAAAATCTATTGGATTTTCAGAATAAAATGCTCGACCATATTTTTATCGCACTTGCGGATATCAAGGCGGCCAGAAGCCATTTCAAAAATCTAGTATGTGTCTTTCTGCCCACGGCGCCACCCGCGTAAGCCATCGGGATGGCCCCGGAAAGAAGGGCGGCCGCCATATCGAAACGTACCTGCCCGGTCGCGATCTTCCCGATCATGCCCGCGGTTGCTGAAATAAGCCCAATGGTAAGCATGCTGCCCAAGGCGACCCTCAACGGTATCTTTAGGAAATAAAGCATGATGGGAATAATAATGAACGCACCGGCCTGCCCGATCATGCCAAGCAGAAAGCCTGTCACTGCGCCGCAAATGACAGCGAGCGGCATATTGAATTTTACCTGTTCGCTTGAGAGGTCATCATTTGAATAGTTCCTGGGAATGAGCATCATTACGGAAGCAAAGAGGGCAAGCGTCCCGTAAATTACAAGCAGCGGTCCATCACCCATCTTTTTTGAAAAAAGCGAGCCGGCCAGCGATGAGCAAAACAGGGCAAGCCCAAGCGTGAGGACAAGGTCCCTGCTTATCAGCCGCTCCTTCTTATAAAAGAAGGTTGCTGTCAGCGTTGCAAAAAAACCCTGGGTCATGGTAAGACCGGTTATACCCTTGACTCCCAGGGGCGGCAGGCCAAAGAGAGTTGGAATATACAGAAGGAGTGGGAACATGATGATCCCACCCCCTATGCCGAGCATCCCCGAAAGAAATCCTCCCAGGCCGCCTGCTGCGACCAGGAAAAGATAAAGCGGAAGGGGCATCATGCCTCCACGCCTATCCTGACCCCGGAAACAACGCCACTTTCGGCCACGTCTCCTATGTGCGCTGCCAAAATCCCCTCTGCTTCGAGCATCGAAACCAGCTTTTCCTTACTTTCGCGAGGGACGAATATCAGAAGCCCGCCCGATGTTTGGGCGTCATTAAGGAGCACCTTTTGCACATCTGTTACGCCAGTGGCCCATTTTATAAAGGACTCATAATTTTTGAGGTTGGCAATAGTCCCACCCGGCACCACGCCCTGAGAGGCCAGCAGTTCGGCGTCTTTGAAAAAAGGCACACGGCTTGCGTAAATTTCCGCCCTCACGCGGCTTGCCGCAAGCACCTCATTGAGATGGCCAAGCAGCCCAAAGCCGGTGATGTCGGTAGCGGTGCTTACGCCAACATTCATCATTATCTCCCCGGCGCGCTTGTTTAATGTGGCCATTGATTTCATGAACTCGACTATCGCCTCCTGCCCTACACGGCCCGCCTTTACGCCGGTTGAGACTATCCCGGTCCCTATGGGTTTTGTAAGGATAATGGCATCGCCCTGCCTGGCCTTCGAGTTGTCAAGTATCTTGCCCGGATGGATGAGGCCCATGACCGTGTAGCCGAATTTGGGCTCCTTGTCCTTGATGGTGTGCCCGCCTATGATGGGCACCCCAGCCTCGGCCATCTTGTCTATCCCGCCCTGCATTATCTGCTTCAAAACGGGGAAGAAATCCGGATCTCCAGGGAAC
>JAKAEG010000271.1 GCA_021819985.1 Nitrospirota bacterium
ACGCTCCAGGTGAAATTCACGGCCAGCGCCATTTAAGGGATGCAGGCGAGGCGGAGAGATATCTCCGGGAGGTCTCAACGAGGACCTTTCCGCCTGGCACCCGGGTCGATCTGCATGTGCACACGGCCGAGGCGGAGAACGTGGCCTCAAGCATTACGGAGCACGCGGGAGAACTGGGTCCTGACCTGATCGTTATGTGCTCCCACGGGCGCGGCGGGGCGCTTCATCTTCTTTTTGGCAGCATCGCCCATAAGGTCATTTCCAAAGGAGATGTCCCCGTTTTGGTTACCCGGCCAGGCGCTGCCGCGGAAGCGCTTCCTGAATTTTCCTGTAACACGCTGCTTTTGCCCATCGATGAGGACCCTGAGCATGCGCAGGCCATACCGGTGGCGGCAGAATTGGCAAAGGCATGCGTTGGCGGCCTTCACCTGGCAATGGTAGTTCCCGATTACGAATCCCTTTCCGGTGAAAGCGCGGTGATGAGCCGGTTTTTACCGGGCACCATGACAGAAATACTGGAGATGTCCGTGCATGATGCGGAGGCATATCTTCAGGCCGAGGTTAAAAAACTGGAAGGGCGGGATATTAAAGTCATAGCCCACGTGCTAAGGGGCGACCCTGCCGTTGTTATCGATGAGTTCGCCCGGAAATTGAGGGCCGGCCTGATTATCATGGCAACCCATGGAAAGTCCGCGATGGATGCCTTCTGGGACAGCAGCGTGCCGCATAAGGTATCCAGCTTAAGCAAGGTCCCCCTGCTGCTTGTCCCCGTGAAGAAAAAATAAATGACAATTTTTTATACAACATTAGGGTAAATGTAATTAAGGAGAAAGCTTGGAGATCGAAAGTCCTGATCGGCAGCAGTGGCGCCCGTCGGTAAACCCCTGGTTGATAACCTTTTCCGTGATGCTGGCGACCTTCATGGAGGTGCTGGACACCACGATCGTCACGGTTGCTGTGCCACATATAGCCGGAAGTCTTTCGGCCAGCAACGATGAGGCCACATGGGTGCTTACCAGCTATCTTGTAAGCAACGCCATAGTGCTGCCCGCAAGCGGGTGGTTTTCCCTCTACTTCGGGCGCAAGCGGTTCCTCATCGCCTGCATCGCCATCTTCACCCTTTCATCAATAGCAAGCGGCGCGGCCACCAGCCTTGGAATGCTTGTGGCCGCGCGCGTTTTACAGGGGGCGGGGGGCGGCGCGCTCCAGCCCATATCACAAGCAATACTCCTTGAGAGCTTCCCTCCCGAAAAGCGGGGAATGGCAATGGCCGCATTCGCTCTCGGTGTTGTAGTCGCGCCCATCGCCGGGCCTACCCTGGGCGGATGGCTTACCGACAACTATACTTGGCGGTGGGCCTTTTACATAAACATTCCCATAGGGATATTGGCCATCATGATGATACGGGCTTTCGTGCAGGACCCCCCTTATATTCAGAATGCGCGGCCTAAAAAGATAGACCTGACAGGTTTCGGATTCATGGCAATTGCGCTGGCTGCCCTTCAGGTGGTCCTCGATAAAGGACAGCAGGAAAACTGGTTTACGTCTTCCTGGATAAGGTGGTTCACCATCGCAAGCGCCGTCTCGCTCATACTGTTCATAATATGGGAACTGCGGGCGAAGGAACCCATCGTCCACCTGAACGTATTTAAGGACCGGAATTTTGCCGTAGGGACTTTTCTTATCACCCTTGTGGGCGTTGCGCTGTACAGCGCAATTACGATGATCCCGCTGTTTCTTCAGGCGCTGTTGGGCTATCCGGCCCTGCAGAGCGGCCTTGCTGTCAGCCCCAGAGGGGCGGGTGCCCTCCTTGCGATGCCATTGGTGGGATATCTTACGGGCAAGGTGGATTTCAGAAAGCTCATCGGTATAGGCTTTTTCCTTGTAGCCGTTTCCCTCTGGATAATCAGCGGGCTGACACTTCAGACCTCGGCATGGAACATAGGATGGCCATCGGTGTTGACCGGGGTGGGACTCGCGATGCTGTTTGTCCCGCTTGCGACCGTCGCCATGGGCACGCTGCCCCAGAATGAGATCGGAAACGCAAGCGGCATATTCAACCTGATGCGCAACGTGGGGGGCAGCGTGGGCATTTCTATATTGGTGACCTACCTGGCAAGGCACGCGCAATCAAACCAGATGAAAATGGTCTACCGGTTAAACCCTTTCAGCCCGGCATACCGGCTGCAATTGCACGCCGTCACGAATTTTTTTGCAAGCCGGTTCGGGGCCGCGCAAGCGCCCCGGCTGGCCCGGTTTTCACTTTATAATTCCCTGCTTAAACAGGCCCAGCTGCTTTCCTTTGTGCAGGGCTTCAGACTGCTGTCCATTGTATGCCTTGTCTGCGTGGCCGCGGCCCTCCTCTTTAAAAAAGTAAAACCCCGAAAAACACCCGTACATTAAAACAAGAAAACTGCCAGTCCTCCAAATGTAAAATCCGCTCACTTTTTGTTTTTTGTGAGCCGGGTCACAAAATTTAAGCCTCTGCTTCCCTTTTTTACCGGTCAATTAAAGATTTCTCTCCAGATTCCGATAAAAAAAAGAAAAAAGGCCGATACCGGAATTTTTCTGAAAAACAAATAATCTCAAACCTCCTTCCGGATGTTATATCCGGGAGAGGAAAAAGTGGAAAGGAGATGTGGGGAAAGTCATGAAGAAGAGGTTTATTTCAATTATTAGCATGTCAATTTTGGTATTGTCGCTGGCGCTGGTGGCAGGTTGCGGAGGAGGCAGCACGGCCACTTCACAAGCCGGAGGAGGAGGCAGCACTCCACAAGCCGGAGCGGCTTCGTCCCTGACCGTTGCAAGCAAGGTGAGCGTAGTCGATGCGGGAAGTTCCAATCTGGTCTCAAAGGTATCCTCCCTGAAGTTCTTTAACAAACTGCTAAATCTCAAAAACGCGATAGTCAAGAGCGGGATAAACCCTGCCGGCTTCGCTTCCAGTTCCGATTACAACACGGACACGACGGACGTATATGTCCAGGACAAATCGGTCGATGCCTTTAAAAATGTAAACCAGATACTCTGTATGATGGGGCAGACGAAATACGACTCCATGCTGAATAAAGGCAATTACCTGGCCCTGGTGGACCAGAACCAGTGCAGCTCAAACCAGGACAGTGTCTCAGCAAACAGCGCGAACTCAACCAATACATCGGGGTCGACAAATGCCCCCAAGTACATGACATGGACTGTTAATTCCTCAAGGGCGGACAATAATTCCCCCGAGGTTGTTACTGCATGGATACACCAGCCGGCCGACACTAACAATCCCCCCATGGTGATTTATGCGAAAGTCACCGTGACTCAGGGCGTAAGCTCCACTAATCCCTACGGCCTTTTTAACGTGGATTTCGAGGGGCACCCTGTAAATCAGGACGGATCCACCAATAATAGCGTCATCGCCATGAGCGGCTATTTGGGTACTACTGTGGACTCAAACGGTAAGGTGGTCCTCCAGTATTATGAGAACGACGGTAACGGATCGGAGATCCATGAGGCTGCGCTCAACCGCTCATCGGACGGATCTACCGGAAACGGTTCCGTTTATTCCGTTGATCCCTGGGATAACAATGGTAAGCCTCAGCAGGGCAATTTTGCCTTCAACAGCAACTATTTCTTCCGGGGCGCCGACAATAACAGCGGCACCTGTTTTGACCGGACGCATTTCGCCTCGACCGCGTGGAGCTACGGTCTCTATGACGCCACTGGCAGCCGCGTGAATGTGAATTCCGGTTTCCCCATCGTGGACGCAAATGGGGACCACGGATGGATCGGCTACTGGGGACTCTGGTTCGACAACAGCGGTGCCCTGGCTAACGCGACTGACGGTATGGCCCTTACGGAGCAGTCTTATAACAACGGCACTACCTCCAGCGCTCAATATCATCTCTTCCTTCGCGAGGGAAGACTCACGAAATACACCAAAAAGAAACTTACTCTGGCAGACATAACAAATGTGCCTCTGAATTACTTTGACCAGAATTCCAATACACAGATACAGGTAAGCTGGAACGGTTCGGCCTTTGTGGAAACAGCCATCATGAATTCCACCACAAATTTCTGGGACCCGACGAATTCCCAGGCTGACCTTCCCGATCTATCGAGCATGCAGTGGACGCAGCTCAGTTTCTATTCGCAAGCACTTAACGGCAATGTAAATGTGATGCTGATGCCACCTCCCGGCGACATCACGGACAAGTCATATTGTTCGGGCGCGCAACCCCCGTTCACCTGCTCGCCCGATAATACGACACCTGTTATCTACTTCGCCCAGAGCATGGTCATGCCGGGAGATTCAGTTCCTTCCACCCTTGCCTGCATGAATCAGTGCCCTGATCCGTCCCAGATAAATAATGCCACCGCTTCGGACGTCAATTTTCCGGATTCCTGGCAGCCGCAGTCTTCCCCTACGG
>JAKAEG010000008.1 GCA_021819985.1 Nitrospirota bacterium
CTGGTGAGCATTCCGGCTAGAAAAGGGACCCCCAGGTAAATGAATACGCTTTCTGCGACCTTTCCGATAGTGATGTTGATAACAGAGCCTTTAAGGCCAAAAAACGGCGGAAGGACCGTAATAAAGAAGTATGCATACACTGAAAAGAAGAGGACCTGGAAGATCGAATTGAACGCGACCAGAGCAGCGGCGTATTGCCTGTCACCGCAGGCTAGGTCGTTCCATACGATGACCATGGCGATACAACGGGCAAGTCCTATGAGTATCAACCCGGACATGTAAGCCGGATAATTCCTTAAAAAAGTGATGGCAAGAAGAAACATGAGGACGGGCCCGATCACCCAGTTCTGAAAAAGAGAAAGCGCAAGCACCCTTTTATTCCTGAAGATAAGACCAAGCTCTTCATATTTCACCTTGGCAAGAGGTGGATACATCATGAGGATCAAGCCGAAGGCAATGGGGATATTGGTCGTGCCAACCTGGAATTTATTGATGAAATGGCCGGTCCCGGTCACGAAATATCCCAATGAAACTCCGGCCCCCATGGCCAAAAAGATCCAGAGGGTCAGAAACCGGTCGAGAAACGAAAGCCGCCTTGATACACGGGTTGTCTTAAATTCAATTTTTTGGCTCATTTGCAGATCTGTTTGAGGTCCTTTTTGAGGTTTGTTCTATCATGTTTTATGGTTTCGTCATCATCGAGATTAGATGCCAGGAACGTCAGGTAAGCTTTATTGTATGCCCGCTCTTTGGCAGCCAGACGAAAGTAAGACCATGTGCCGTTCTTGCGGCTTTCCACCAGACCGGCCACTTTTAGTATCCCCAGGTGCTTGGAAGCTGTGGACTGAACGAGTCCAAGGATTTCCATAATGTGACAGACGCAGAGTTCACCGCTTTCGAGAAGTTTCAGCATCCTTATCCTGGTGGGGTCTGCAATGGCTTTGGCCTGTTTTGTGAACTCTTCCATATTCATCACTTTATGGCGATATAGTAATTAATTTCAGGTGAATATGTCAAACGCAATGTGGGAGAACGAATGATTTTCTAACTAACCCGGGTCAAAGAGACAGCGGCTTTTATGGCGGAGGAGCCTGGCAGGGCCCTCAACCGGTCTTTTCAGCGGCCACTTTCCAGAGCACCTTTTCCCGCCCAAATCTCGTGACCGGATACTCATTTGTAAAATTAGGGTCCAACTCCCTGAACAAGTCCTCTATCTGCGCCTTGTCAAAAAATCTCTCTCGCGAGCATTTTTTAATTCAGACTCTCTCTTTCAGACCTGCTTTTTTTGGGAGATTGCCTGACCGGTTTTTTTGAAATACCGGCTTCTGATTTTTGCGAAGTCTTCACCGCTGACACCTTTTGCAGGGCCTTCTTTTCACCATGGTTGCCGCTTTCATGCGATACAGATGTGTCCATTGCGAGCAATTTGAATTTGACCAGGATTTCCCTCGTATAGTTTTCGGCCCTAAGCCAGTTCTCCAGTTCTCTGCCTTCGGCATATCCGCTTACAACGTAAAACTCATGGGCAAGCCTTGATACCGCATCATTAAACATATTTTTTAAATCCTCCTTTCTTGATTTTTTAAACGGCTGCAATATATTTTAACTATTCAAATAATGCTGGACCTTCTTGCGCAGCTCAAAAATATTTCCCTTGGGTATATATCCCCTGACCTTATTCACGGATACGGCCACCCTCAAGGTGTCCTCATCATTTGAGGAATAGAAAACGACCGGGGCATCTTTTGTCATTTTATTTGACCTTAACAGGTAAGACAGCCTGTCTCCGGCCAAACCGGGCATATTGATATCGAGCAGCACGAGGTCAGGTTTTATAATATCTATGACTGAAGGCGCCCCGAACGCGATCTTGTGCGTGAACACTTCATAACCGTCCTTCTTCAGCAGTTCTCTTGTAGCTGCAAGCAGGTTTTCATCGCCATCGATCAGAAGAATCGTTTTTTTCCCGTAGTCCATTGGATGAAGTCCTCCCAAAAAACTATCATTATGCAGTTATGCCCATTTTTTAATATGCGGAAACTTTATCCGGTTCACCGGTTCACGTATTGACGTACTTTTCTTTGCAGCTCGTATATATCGCCTTTGGGTATGTAGCCTTTCACTTTATATTCGGATACCGCTTTCCGCAGGGTATCCTCGTCATTTGACGAATAAAAGACGATCGGGACGTTCTTTGTGGCTTCAAAATTGCCAAGCAGACCGGCCAAACGGTCGCCCGGCAATCCCGGCATATTCATATCAAGAAGCACAAGGTCCGGCTTAATAAGGTCTATGGCGGCAGTTGAACCAAAACCGCGCTTGTGCGTGAACACCTTGTAGCCCCAGTTTTCAAGCAGGTCCTTGGTAGCCATAAGCAGTTGTTCGTCATCATCGATTACAAGTATCTTTTTTTTCTGATCGTCGGCCATAAATAAAACCTCCATCAATTAGGAATTTTTTTCTATTTTTTATTTTTCAGGCAATTCCACAAAAAATGTTGTGCCTTTTCCCCACTCGCTTTCAAGCCAGATCTTTCCATTCAGGAGATTCACAAGGTATTTTGTAACGGTAAGCCCCAACCCTGTCCCCTCGTGTGTTTTGGTTTTCGCGTCTTCCAGCTGGCTGAAAGCCTTGAAAAGCTTGTCTAAATCCTCCTTTTTTATGCCAGGCCCGGTATCCTTGACCGAAATCGTGATAAGACCGCCACCCGTTTCCACCGAAACGGTTATCCTGCCGTTATCGGTGAACTTGGCGGCGTTGCTCATCAGGTTAAGGATTATCTGCCTGAACTTGACCGGGTCCGACTCGATCTGCAGATATTGCTCCTTCGAGTTCAGGCTTACTTCGACTGGCTTGCTTCCGATAAGTACTTTTGTTGTTTCCACGATCTCATCAAGTTTGCCGATGGCATCGAATTCCTCGAAGATCGCGTCCATCTTGCCCGCCTCGATCTTCGAGAGGTCCAGGACGTTGTTTATGATGGCCTTCAGGCTCGTCGCGCTTGAAAGCAGCAGGGAAAGCCTATCTCTAAGCTGCTGGATATAACCTTTCTCGCATGACATCTGCATAAGTTCCCCAAGCGAGATAATGGCGTTTACCGGGCTTCTGAGTTCGTGTGTCACGTTGGCCAAAAACTGCGATTTGACATGGCTCATTTTCTCAAGCTCGCTTGCCTTGGCGTGAGCCAATTCCTTCTGGACTATACTGTTGGCCAGGGCATGGCTTTGGCGGATAACCAGGTCCTTGACGGAAAGCAGTCCCTTATAATGGCCTTTTGGGTCCACGACAATGAGTTCGTCATATATGTCCTGGAAAGGCCTGCTCATCGCCATATCGAGGGCAACGTCCAGTCTTTCCTCCGAGTCCACATAAAGAGGCGATGTGTCGGCCATGGTGATTACCATCCTCTTGCCGTACAACTCATACCCGTAAAGCCTGAACAGTTTCATGAGAAACTTGTTTCTTGTAATGAGTCCGATGGGCTCTTTGCAATCCACAAGGGCCACGGCGTCGAGTTCCGGATTAGTAAAGAACCTGTCTGCCGCGTGCTTTACAATGTCGCGCGCGGAAACTTGCGAATTTGATGTTATCAGGGTTCCCACCCGGATATCTGAGGTTGTATCAGTTTGCGCTTGTTCAGTGCCTTTAGACCCATTCAAATGGGTAAACATACTTTTGTTCTTACTCCTTTTTGGGAACATCTTTTGAAACTTCTTCTTTTAAATTAATCCACGAATATTACATTGCAATTAAACGGGGATGAAATTTACGTTAATCGTTGTTAGCCGGCAGGTTTTAATCAAAATTTCACACGACTGAAATAATCCTGTAATTTACTTTCCTTAAAATGATAAAGATGAAAATCGTGAAAAAAGAACCAGACCGGAAAATAAAACAGCTTGCTCACCAGCTCCTGATCCAGGTGTTAACCGGCCTGGAAATAGAAAAAACGCCAAAAAAGCGCCAGGCTAAAAAGCCGTTGGCAGGCAGTAATGTATGAAAAAGACTTTATTGCTTGAGGGAGCCTGTCCGTTTTACTGCAAGAGCGATTCGCTGTGCCTTGCTTCCATTTCCATGATGACCGTCAGCGATCTTACCGCGCTTGTAAGGTGCGGAGGCGAAGACCACGACGAATGCCCGTTTTTCATCTCAAAGGTGCTCAGGAAAATCTGATTTTTTCATCGTCTCCCAATGCCCGGCTAAACGGGACCGTATTATTTTCTATGAGCAGACCTTAATTTCAGAGAAGCCTGTTTCCTCAACAAATGCTGAAAGACAATTCTTCTGTCCTCTCGATCCTTCTGCTATTTACCCGCATTCGAGGTTTATGGCACAGTGTGGTATTTGACTGCCATTGTAAATTTGAAATATTGTCAGAAATTTTTTGGGACCCGGCTCTTGTCTCAATTAAAAAATCATTCAAAAAAAGAGGGGCCCTTTTGAGGCCCCTTACAGAGGGATGAAGGAAATTTTTTGATTTTATTCTAGAATTTTATGCCGTTTTTCCTGAGGTAAGTCAGTATCTTGTTCTTCAGGGAAGTGGGAAGCGGCACATAGGCCAGCCTGATGGCTGACGGATCGCCGTTTTTAAAGGCCCAGGCAAAGAATTTTGCGACCTTTACGTTGGCCTGGGGAAGGTCCTTCGAAAGCAGTATGAAAGTGCCTCCCGCGATCGGCCAGGAAGTCTTTCCGGGAGCGTCCACGAGCCATAGGTAAAAGTCCTTTGCGGGGCTGAAGTCCGCCTTGCCGGCGGCATCCTTGAAGCTCTGAACGGTTGGCGCCACAAAGCGGCCTTCCTTGTTCTTCATAAGCGCGTATGCCATGTGCTCCTGAAGGATGTAGGAGAACTCCACATACCCTATTGAGTACTGGACCCTCCTTACATAATTGGCCACGCCCTCGCTGCCTTTCGCGCCGATGCCACTAAGCCATTTGACGGCCGTTCCCGAGCCGACCTTGGACTTCCACTCCGGGGACACTGCACTTAAATAGGTGGTGAATATTGCGGTGGTGCCGGAGCCCTCAGACCTGTGGATCGAGGTGATCTCATGATGGGGCAGCTTCAGCCCGGGGTTCAGCGCCTTTATTCTGGCATCGTCCCAGTACTTGATCTCACCCAGGTATATCTTGGACAGGACATCCGAATCCATCTTCATCTGTCCGGCCTTGATGCCGGGGATATTGACTACCGGCACAACACCGCCGATAACGGTCGGAAACTGAAGGAAATGTTTCTGTTTAAGCTCGGTGGGCGTAAGGGGCGCGTCCGATGCGCCGAAATCGACGGTCTTGTTCGTTATCTGCTGTATGCCGCCGCCTGAACCGATGGACTGATAATTGAGCTTCACCCCCGTTACCTTGCTGTAATCATATGCCCATGCCGAATATATCGGATAGGCAAACGTGGAACCCGCCCCGTTCAGGGTCTGGTCCGCATGGGCCAGTCCAAACGCAAATACAGCGGTTAATACCAAAAACAAAGTCAGTAAACGCTTCATACTTGAGACCTCCTTCTGGATTGAAATTTTCATTATATTAACTACATTTTATTACGGCATTGTTACAGCCGGATTAAAATTATGTTTCAAGACGGAAATCTGCCTTGAAAATGAGGTTTTTTTGCCGGATTGCCAACAACCCGTAAAAGATGTTATCTTCCAGATTAAGGTATTTTTTATTTTTTGCCGGAGGTGTGAATTGAAATGATGCTGCTGAAAATACTAATACTCGCGGCGGTGCAGGGGGCGGCGGAACTGTTGCCGGTCTCCAGTTCCGCTCACGTGATCGTGGCAGAGAAACTTATGGGTCTCGACCCCACAAGCCCCCAAATGACCCTTCTCCTGGTAATGCTCCATACGGGGACGATGTTTGCGGTAATTTATTATTTCTGGGGCTCATGGAAAAAAGGGCTTTTCGCTTCGAAAAAGATTTTCATGGATTCACTGAAGCTCATTCTGGCCGCCACCTTTTTTACGGGAGTGGTCGGGCTTTTCCTTAAATCAGTTATAGAAAAGGTCTTTATGAAGGGCGTGCCGCATGCCCAGATAGAGATGCTCTTCGGCAATTTGACCATAATATCCGTCGCGCTCGCCGCGGTCGGCGTAATGATCATTTATTCGCAATGGAAAGCGGGCGATGTCCCGAAAACAGGAATGGAAAACACGGAGCCCATGGGCTTGAAAGGGTCTTCCTTCATAGGCATAATTCAGGGCATCTGTCTTCCGTTCAGGGGGTTTTCGCGTTCCGGAGCGACAATATCGGCAGGAATGCTCGCAGGTATGGATAAAACGCGGGCCGAGGAGTTCAGTTTTGCCCTGGCCGTCGTCCTTACCCCGCCCGTAATAGCAAGAGAGGTGTGGAGACTGCTGAAGGCGCATGGCCCCGCCGTAACCGGCGCATCAGTGTCGGGGGCTTTCTCTTCAAGTCTGATTGGAATGGCAATGAGCTTCGTAGCGGGCATTCTGGCCCTGCGATGGCTTTCAAACTGGCTTTCCCAAGGGAGATGGCACTTCTTTGGCATATATTGCCTTTGCGCCTCCGCCATCGTTTTCCTGCTCCACCTGAACGGTTTTTAAAAACTAAATGCCCCGCAGTGCTGCGGGGCATTTAGTTTTAAATTTCTTAACCTTACTTGAACACCCGCCTTACTTGACAATGGTGACGGAGCAGGTTGCCTCGGATGCGACCCTCCGGGAAACCGACCCCAGGAGCAGTCCTTCCAGCATCGATTTCCCCTTGTGCCCTATTACTATAAGGTCACAGCCTTTTTCCTTGGCGGTCTGCACAATAGTGCCCGCCGGATGGCCTATCGCAACTTTTGTCTCAACCTCAAGGTCTTTCTTTTTTGCCTTCTCCGCCAATTCCCCGAGCAGTTCCTCATAATGCCTGGATTCACCGTTTATTACATCGCTCATTTCCACGAAATAGAGCGACTCCGGCGGCTGGACCACGGACAGTACCACTATGCATGAGGCAGGTTTGCTCATTAAGGCCAGCTCAATGGCATAATCGAACGCCTCATAAGCTTTGGGGGAACCGTCAAAAGCAACAAGTATTTTTCTGAACATATAAAGCCCCCTTTTTATGACGATGCTTAAGAAACAGAATGATGAACATAAAATATCAGAAAAAAGAAAGGAGAGCAACGAATAAATTTGGAATTTTTTGATTTATAGCCACTCGCTATCCATTTAACAGCAGTTCCCGCTGGTTCCGCTGCATCCGCATGTGGGCTCGCCGCCCGTTATCATGCTTTTAATAAGAGCTGAGGCGCACCCCACGCCTTTACTTACGTTTAGCGCTCCAAACGCGCAGTTAAGTTCACATGCACCGCATTCCATGCATCTGTCCTTGGCCGCGATAACGACCCGCTTGCCTTCAGCTTTAAAGACTTCATGCGGGCAGACTTCCATGCACATGCCGCAGCCGGTGCATTTGTCAGTCAGCATCGTTAAGGTGATCCCGCTTGTGATGTATCTCATAACAACCTCCATACAAGAAGCTTGTAAATTGCAAGCAGAACGACGGCCGCCGCCGCGGACGCTATGTAAACAGGCAATGCGGCCTTAAGCTCTTTTTTGACCCCGGATATGCAGGTGAACGTGGTCGAGCCGGTAAACTGGAGCGCGGTATAAGAGCTTGCCATCGGGAAGAAAACAAGATCCGCCCAAAAGAGGATATTGGGCCCAATCGGACCTGAATAGGGAAAAAAAGCAAATGTCCTGGCGGTAATGACAAAGGCGGCCGCGCCCGTTATCCAGCCCTTGACGGCAAAAGACCTAAACGGGATGAAGGGCAGAAACACCGGCACCAGAAATGCCCCGGCCAGCACGGATATCAGGCCGTAAAGAAGAAACGGAAGGCCTCCTGAAATGGCGTCTTTAAAGATGATACCCTGGGGCGCGAGGCCGAAAATCAATAGAGTGATCAAGGCAAAAAGAGGATATCGCTTCATCGCGGGTATTATCTCCATGGGAGAAAGCGCCAGCCGGTCCAAAACACCGAATTTCACTTCCCGCATGTCCCTGTCCGCCTTGTATCCGGCCCTGATGTAAGCCGGGATGTCCTTCGCCCTGACAGGCCCGTAAGAGAGCCTGAACCCTGTGGCCCTCCGCACCCCGGTTGCGTTCACGCCCGGGGCCCCAAGCTGTGGCAATATGAGTCTTCCCCGTCCGGCCGCCTTTGCCAGGCTGGCGGCGCCGATACGCTTTATCAGTTCGTCCGTCCCAAAAGTCCCTTTCCCGGCCGCGCACCATACGTTTATGCCCTTCGTGTCCAGCGCCAGTATCCAGGCGTTCATTCCGTGAAGCTCGCGCCTCAGCATATCGAAGCTGAATTTATAATTGGCGCTCACAAAGATATCAGAGCCCCCATCCGGTCCGATACCCGGCTCGCCCACCGCGTAAAGCCCCGGCGGCACAGTGTAGCTGTCCCTGAATGAACTTACGCGGCACTTGAATCTGCCCCATAAGTCCTTCCTCGTAAGCTCGGTGGAAACGCGGCAGACGGGCCCAGCAGGAGTTTGGAGGACCCCGCCGCTCCATTCAGCCTCCAAAGGCTGAGGTATACAGCAGCAAGAGTTTCCGTCACTTTGCCCGGCGTTCGGTTCGGGAGCCGGTTGTAGTGTAAATTTTATTTCGGACAGTTTGTCAGCCACTGATCAAAACACCTCTTTTATAATTGGGCCAAGCTGCTCTTTTACCATCTGCACCAACTCATCCACCTTTATCAGGGTTATGCAGCAGACCTCTCCATCTTTCTCCCAAGTCGCGATGGCCAGCTTGTCTCCCGCCCCTATCTTCGCCTTCTCCCTCAATTCCTTCGGCAATACCATCTGCCCGCGCTCATCCACGCTGATTATGGATTCGACCCTGCAGCAGGCCCCCGCTACGCCCCTAGTTTCGCAGTCACTATTGGAATCACCGCGGTCCCCATTGGAATTGCAACAGCTGCCGCCAGGCGCCGCAGAACCGGTCTTCTTTTGCCCTCGCGCGCTCTTCAAACCCGATTCCGTCAAATTCTTCGTATTCAGCATATTCTGATTATACTGATTGAATCAGACATTGTAAATACGGATTTTTGAATTCATCATAGAATATTAGCCGGTTTTCCGTATGGGCAAATTTTTTCCATGGCAGGATGTTGAAAAACCCGGATTTCATTAAAGACGTCATGCCCGAGGTATTAATCGGGCATCCAATTTGACTTGTTTTCAAATGGATTCCCGCCTACGCGGGAATGACAGACAAAATCACAATAGAGTTTTTCCACAGCCCCTAAAAGAGCCGGGCGTTTTACAATCTGTTATACTTGACCTTTAAACAAGAAGAAAAAATCCTGGATGAATCGAGGCGCCATGGCAAAGATAAATGTGGTCTCAAAGATTCTCGAAGCGAACGACCGGCTTGCCGGAGAAAACCGCAAACTTTTTGCTGAAAAAGGCCTGTTCGTCATAAACCTGATGTCTTCCCCCGGCGCGGGCAAGACCACCGTTATCGAAAATACGATCAGGACACTGGGAAATAAAATAAAAATAGGCGTGATCGAAGGCGACATCCAGGGGACAAGCGACGCCGAAAGGATAGGCGCGCTTGGCGTGCCGGTGGTCCAGATAAACACGGGCGGAGCATGCCACCTGGACGCCAACATGATCAGGGAGGCCCTGACCTCGCTGCCCGTTCCGGAATTGGACCTCCTGATAATCGAAAACGTCGGCAATCTTGTATGCCCCGCGGAGTTCGATGTTGGGGAAGACACAAAAGCGATGCTGCTTTCTATTACCGAGGGTGAAGACAAGCCGCTCAAATACCCCCTTATGTTCCAGGAGTCCAAGGCGCTGTTGATAAACAAAATGGACCTTGCGCCCCATCTGGATGTTGACCTGGAAAAAATAAGGAAGGATTCGCGTTCCCTCAACCCCGGATTAAAAATCTTCGAGATATCCGCAAAAAAAGGCGAAGGCATCTCCGGCTGGGCGGACTGGCTTTCCGAAAAGGTCAAGGAAAAAAGGCGTACATAATTTTTTTCAGCAGATCCTTGGCAGCTGTTCGCCGGAAAGCATATCGAGCATCCTCTCGCCGCCAGCCAGGGTCTCCAAAATTAGCGATCCCTGCCGGTAGTCTCCCGGCGAAACCACCTCTCCGATGATGGCCGAATCCAGGCCAGCCTCATCATGGCGCATGGTGTCCAATACGTCTTCCGCAAGCTCCGGCGCGACCACGGCCACCAGAGCGCCCTCGCAAGCCGCATAAAGATGGTCTAGCCCCAAAAGGCCGCACGCGCCCTTTACAGATGGCATTACGGGCACGTCTTTTTCTTTTATGACGATCGAAAACCCCGAGTCCACCGCGAACTCCTTCAGCACGGTGGCAAGCCCTCCCCGCGTGGGGTCTCTCATCACCCGTACAGCGCCCGTATTAGAGAGCATCCGTTTTACAAGACCGTTCAGGGGTTTGGTATCGCTTGCAAGCGGCGGGTCGAAATCTATGCCGTTTCTTCTGGCCATCACGGAAATCCCGTGTCTGCCCATATCTCCGCTTACGATAACAATGTCGCCAGGCCTGATATTCCGGGGAGACAGGTTTTCCGTTTTTTCATCGAGGAGGCCTATGCCTGAAGTGTTTATGAATATCCCGTCGCCTTTGCCTTTTTCGACCACCTTGGTGTCGCCGGTGACTATCCGCACACCGGCCTTTTGGGCCGCGCGAGACATCGATATTATTATTTTTTTCAGGTCCCCGACAGCAAACCCCTCTTCTATTATGAACCCCGCCGAGACCGCCAGGGGCTGCGCGCCCGAAACCGCGAGGTCGTTGACGGTGCCGTTTATGGCAAGGTCCCCTATATCGCCACCTTCAAAAAAGAATGGGGAAACCACATAGCTGTCCGTGGTGAAAGCCAGGCGGGCATTAGGCCAGCTCCCGTTTAGATCGAGGATTGCCGAATCCATAAGCGGCTCCTCCATTTTAAACTCACTGGTAATGATCCCACTTACGAGGTTGCGCATAAGCCTGCCGCCGCTTCCGTGTCCAAGAAGAATTTTCTCTTTTTCTTCTTCTTTTCCGCTTTCTTTATTTATCACGCGGGCTCCCGTACTTGTAATAAGCGGCGCAACTGCCTTCGGTGCTTACCATGCAAGCTCCAACCGGATTTTCCGGAGTGCAGCCTTTCCCAAACAACCTGCATTCCACGGGGATCTTCAGGCCCCGAAGGATCTCTCCGCAGGAACACCCGCCCGCTTCAGGCGATATATCCGGTGAAACCGGCGGCCGGGGCTTAAATATCCTTTCCGCATCCATTGCCGCCCATTGCTCCCTGAGCCTCAGTCCGCTTCCCGGTATGGAGCCAATCCCTCTCCATTCGACGTCGAAGGGCTCGAAATATTTATCTATCAGCGAGAGCGCCTTTTGATTTCCAAATTCCTTCACTGCCTTTTTATATGCCACTTCCACCCTCGCCTTTCCGGACGCGATCTGCTCCAGGAGCATAAGGACGCCTTCCATGATCTCCTCCGCCTCAAACCCGGTTACTACCGCCGGAATGTGGAACTCTTCAGCCAAAAACCCGTAAGGGCGCGAGCCGATGATCGCGCTTACATGCCCCGGCAACATGAATCCGTCCAGACCCGCGCGCCCGTCCGAAAGGAGCGCTCTCAACGCCGGGGGCACCACCTTGTGCACGGAATATATGAAGAAGTTATCCAGCCCGGAAACCTGCGCCATCTCAAGCGCGGCGGCCACAAGCGGGATGGTTGTCTCAAAACCAGTTGCAAAGAAAACTATCTTTCTGTCCCGCTCTTTTTGGGCCGCGTTTACAGCATCGAGAGGCGAGTAGACCACCCTTATGTCTGCGCCCCCGGCACGCGCCCGGTTAAGCGAACCCATAGTTCCTGGGACCCTCATCATATCGCCGAATGTGAGAAGCGATACGCCGGGCCCGTTCGCGATAAGGATCGAGCTGTCTATGTCCTTTCGCGCCGTGACGCACACGGGGCACCCCGGCCCGGAAATAAAGCTGATGCCGGGAAAAACCCCCCGCAAGCCATGCCGGAAGATGGCCACGGTATGCGTGCCGCAGACCTCCATCAGCTTTACCGGCCTGCCTATTTTTGCCAGGAGCCTGTTTATGCCGTTTACCAGCCTGTCTACAGGTTTGGTCATGAGGGGAAAAACCTTTCTTTAACTATAAATGCCTGTCCCAAACTTATGCCGCCGTCTCCGGGCGGGACCAGCCTGTTCGTATATACGCTTATCCCTTTCGCCAAAGACAGCCTCCCGATCACCCGTTCGATAAAAAAACGGTTCTGGAAAACACCTCCGCTCAGCACTATTTTATTTATGCCGGTTTCGGATGCAAGCCTCAGGGCCGTCTCCGACACGGCCCTGGCCATCGTATTATGAAATTTTCCGGATATTATTCCAAGCTTTATTCCGAGCGCCTTTTCCCCGATGGCCCGTTCGAACAGAGCGGAGAAATCCAGCTGCCGTCCGCCTTCCATCAGTTCATAGGGGTATTCCTCTTTTGTGTCCTCCGCGATACTTTCAAGCGCGATTGCCGCCTCGGCCTCGAACGTGTTCGTATCCGCAAGGCCAAGCACGGACGAGAACGCCTCGAAAACCCTTCCCGCTCCGGAGGACAGGGGGGACAGCTCCGGTTTTTTCGATATGGATATTATCTTTTCCGCCTCCTGCCGTGTATGTCTGTCAAGAAAAAAACCCGATTTTTGGGCGAGTGTCAATACTTTGTCTTCCGGAAACGCAGCGGCCATAAGGCCCAAAGCCGCCCGCCATGGCTCCCTTACGGCGGCCTCTGCCCCGGCAAGAGGGATGGGCCTGAAACAAGCGGCCCTTTCAAAACCGTGCGCGTCGGCGATCAGGAACTCTCCGCCCCACAGGGTCCCGTCCGTTCCATAACCCGTGCCGTCCAGCGCCACGCCTATCACTTTCTCCGTAAGGCCTGTTTCCGCCATCACGGATGCGATATGGGCGTGATGGTGTTGTACGGCCATTTTTTGCGGGATGTCCAGCCCAAGGGCCAGATTTGAAGAATGATAGCCAGGATGCATATCGTATCCAAGGGCCTCCGGCTTCATCCTGAAAAGCCGCATCAGTTTTTCGAGCGTCTCAAGATAGAACGCCTGGGCGCGCGGATTTTCCATGTCTCCTATGTGCTGGCTGACAACCGCTTTATTGTCCTTTGTGAGCGTGAAGGTATTTTTCAGATCACCGCCCGCGCCCATCACCTGCGGCCCGGCTTTATTTAAATGAATTTGCCCCGGCACATATCCCCTGGACCTCCTGGCAAAGGCAAAAAAAGCAAAAAATGGCGGCCCGTTATCGGGGGAGACTTCGTACACGACCGAATCGTCCACCCTCGTGTGGATGTCCCGGTCATGAAGGACAAAGCCGTCCGCAATGCCTGAGAGCCGCTTTACTGCATCCTCATTATCGATGACGATGGGTGCTTCGGATAAATTGCCGCTTGTCATAACAAGCGCATTAAAAAAATTTTTCATTTCGGGATGATTGAATAATAAATAATGAAGCGGGGTATAAGGGAGCATGAACCCAAGACGGCTGTTTCCGGGAGCAATTGAGGAAGGCAGGCTGCATTGCTCTTTTCTCCTTAAGAGCACGACCGGCCTTTCAGGTGTAAGGAGTTTTTCTTCCTCCTCAGCAGATGCGTGGCAGAAATTTTTTATATCCTCAACCGAGCCTGCCATAAGGGCAAAAGGCTTGTTGCCCCTTTTTTTTCTGCGCCTGAGTTCGGAAACGGCCTTTTCGTTTTCCGCATCGCAGGCCAGATGGAAACCGCCAAGACCTTTTATGGCGATGATGCCGCCGTTTTTAAGTTTTTTTATTGCAAGCTCCAACGTCGGTTCGGAGAAGGCCTCATCCTGACCGGGCTTCGCTGAAAGGGCCGGTTTAAACGCAAGTGACGGGCCGCAAACCGGGCAGGCTGACGGCTCCGCATGAAACCGCCTGTTTCCGGGATCCAAATATTCGCCCTTGCATTCCGGGCACATTTCAAATACGGACATGGTTGTGTTTTTACGGTCGTACGGGACCTCGCTTATGATGCTGTAACGCGGCCCGCAATTGGTGCAGTTGATAAACGGGTAGAGATACCGCCTGTCCAGCGGGTCCGCCATTTCACTCAGGCAATCCGGGCAGACAGACACATCGGCGCTTACTGGCGCGGCGGCGTCTCCCTGCCCATCGCTTTCGATTATCCTGAAGGCGGCATATGCCTTATCTGGCAGCTCCAAAATTTCAATCGCGTCTATGCGGGCAAGCGGCGGGGCCCCGGCCTTGAGCCTGTCGATGAAACCCAACGGGTCCGCCCCCTCGATTTCTATCAGAACGCCTGCGCCCGTGTTTTGCACGAAACCCTTGAGGTCCATCTGCCGGGCGAGCCTGAACACATAGGGGCGAAAGCCCACCCCTTGCACTATTCCCGATACTTTTACGGACACCCGGCCCATGCCGGAAATTCTACTTTATTTGCGGAGTTTTTGATAGACAGGGCCAACGGCACTAAATCGATGATAAAAGCTAAGACCCGCAGTTACAGGGCTGCAAACGGAAAGGGAAGGTTTTTTTAAAAAACTGAGAGACTCTGCTGATTTTTATTTATTGTAAGCGTAAGGTGGTGCGAGAGAGGGGATTTGAACCCCTACAGGTTGCCCCACTGGATCCTAAGTCCAGCGCGTCTGCCAGTTCCGCCACTCTCGCTCATTGATTTTAAAGCATTTTTTGCCATTGGGTCAAACACTCTGCCCCCCAACCATCGTAGAATTGTAGTACTTTTGGTCCAGGACATCGATGCTCGACCTCAGACTCTCCGAATAATGATGTGCATATCTCGTCGTCATGGAGAGGGTTTTATGCCCCAGCAGTTCCTTCACCATGTAAAGGTCTATCCCGTTTTGAACAAGCCTGGTTGCGAAGGTATGCCTGAGGTCGTGGAAATGGAAATCCTCGATCCCGGCTTTTTCAAGCGCCTTCTCGAACCCCTCCCTGAGGCTTCGCACGGAAATAGGGAATACCCTTCCGGAAAAATCCCTTACTTTCATGCGCTTCAAGACGGCAAGAAGTGTCTGAGATATCGGGATCGCCCTCTTCTCTCCATTTTTCGACTTCTGCACAGTTATGAGCCTGCGCAGGAAATTCACGTCTTTCCAAAGAAGAGCGAGGATTTCGCCGCGTCTCATACCAGTATGAAGGGCCATCACAAGCAACGGGTAGAGCCACAAGGGATTTGCAGCCTTTTCAAGAAGCGCTCTTTCCTCATCGGGCAAGAGCCATCTGTCCCTCGCGTTTCTGTTGCCCACGGAGAAAGAAAGGTCCGCCAATGGGTTTTTCTGCACCCATTTCCATTCCTTACGAGCGACATTCCACATCCTGCGCATCAAAGCCAGCTCCTGGTAAGATGCCCATTAATTCTGTCCTCCTTTCGGGGCACCGGCAACGGTTCCAGCACCCGAATTATACCTCTTTAGAGTTTCCTCCTTCCAGGATTTGAGCCAGGCATGGATTTCCTCAGAATCGAACCGGAGAAGGGCTTTTCGGCCCGCACCGATCTTGATTGAGGGGATATGCCCGAGTTCAGCCCAGCTATAGATTGTCTTGGGCGAGCAGGAGACGATTTCCGCTACCTGCTCGGCCGTGAGCAGTCTCCGCCCGGCATTTCCATTGGATGACGACTTTTCATCTTGTTCTCTCGACAACTGAAGTACCTCTCGTCCGAGCTATTGATTATCTTCCCGAGGGGGATATAAGGGTGCAACAGCCATTGTACCTATATGGATATAAAAAGGGGCTTTATTGCCTTGATTCTCATTTTTTCATCCGACCGCCCAGGGAATAGGATGCCCGACCGAAATATCGTGACCGGTCCGTGTGGCGTGGCATTATTGATGGCAAGGTCTGATTCCCCTTTGAAGGGGAAATACAAGTTTCACTGCTTTCACTTGTAATTTACGTAAAAACCGTCCAAACGAAAGTCTTTCATTTTGCCAAGTCATTCAATTCTTTCACGGTCAACCCGGCTTGACGGAGAATAGCTCTCAAGGTTCCCTTGGCGATTTCTTTGTGGTTTGGCACGGTTACCTTTCGATGCGGCGGATTTTCATTCCTCAAAACGATATGGCTTCCTGTTTGGTGGTCTATTGCGTAGCCTATTTTCCCCAATATGCCGCAAAGCTTTTATCCCGAAACAGCCGGAAGTTTGCTCAAGGCACCTCCACAATTTCTTCCTTGATTGGAGGGGGAACAGGTTCGTTGTGATTTTTTAAGCTCTGGATATAGCCTTTAATGGCGTCCTGGATATTTTCAAGAGCTTCTTTTCTCGTTTTCCCTTGTGAAACACACCCCGGCAAGGCGGAACATTGAGCAACATACATGCCATCCTCGTCCTGTTCAATGATGATTCTGTAGCGCATGGTTTCACCTCCTTGTATCATTGATTATAAAAGAAAAAGGGAGTTTAAAAAAGAAAAGAAAAAAGATCGTATAACTGTATACTGGCTTTCAACAAAAACAGGTTGAATTATTGGAATCCGTTAGAAAAGCCCGCCGGGCGCCAACATGCTGCGCTGTAAGCCCTTGATTTTAAATAAGCGGGCGACGGGATTCGAACCCGCGACCTTCAGCTTGGGAAGCTGATCCTTTATACTGACTAGATTGATTTTATTGGCCATATATCAGGCATATTTAGCCCTATTTTTGTTCTTTTTTTTATTTTTTTGCGACAATTTTGCGACATTTACTTTTTCAGAGGCTTCGACGGCTTTTCTTTTTTCTTCATCTATGCAATCGAGATATTTCTGCGTCGTGCGTATGTCCGAATGCCCCAGGATTTGCCTGAGCGCCTCGATATTTGCACCCCCTTGGAGGCTCAGAACAGCAAAAGTATGCCGTAACATATTAGGGCTAACCTTCCTTCGGATTCCGGCACCTGCGGCTGCGGACATGAGTGCTTTATCAATATCGATGACCGGAATATCAGTCCGGGAAAAGACCCATCGGCCACTACGGTTTTTATAAAGCTCTTTGAGAACACCACTGGCGGTCTGATTGAGCGGTATAAAGCGCTCCTCATGGTCTTTGACGTGCCATTTCTGGCCAGGAGATATTAGTTTACCTTGAACATGTATATGCCGGTTGGCAAAATCAACATCGAGCCATTCTAGATACGCAGCTTCCGCTGGACGCATGCCCGTATGCCGATTTACAATTATCCGGCTTCTGGTAAGCGGGTTCTTCACCAAAGGCACCAATTTTTCGAACTCTTCGTTAGTAAAAAAAGCCAACTTCTTCTTCGATTCAGTAAGCTTCTGTGGAAACTGCAGGTCGGTGTCCCTGAGTATCCTTTTTACACTGCTGTGCCGGGAAGATGCATGTTTCAGTATCCGCCTCACGATTGAGACGAGGATGTTCACAGTCCTGTTGCTTAGTCCGGTCGATTTGCGATCTGCCTGAAAGTTTAATAATCTCGCGGTCGTCAAAGAACTTACAGTCTCGGATTTGAAAAATTGCTCTATGTGATTATCATAGTAATTCTTCTCATTGCCATAACCGCGTTTAGTATAGGTCTTTTCAATATGGCCGAAATACTCGTCAGCGATAACGATGAATTCAAAATCGGTATAATCCGGCTCCTGAATCCCAAAACTCCGTAGACGACGGCGGCGCTTCAGCTCCGCCTCGATCTCCAGCGCCTCTTTCCTTGAAGTAGCAGCCGCTCGGTTTACCCGATAAGGTTTACCGGGCCAGAGGTTGACATACCACATTTTTCTGCCCTTCGGCTTATAGACAGACATGTCTTCCCATGTTCAGGGGTTTCCAGAGTTTTTCAATCATTTTTTTAATACTTTGTGAGCCTTGTACATCTCCTCAAAATATTCCACGCCAGGAAATAATTCTATGACATCATTCCTCTCAACTGTCCCATTTTCAATAATTTGCATAAATTTATCGGGAATTCGACGTGTTGTTTCATAAACCAATGAAGGCACCAAATAATGGAGTTCATCGCGAAAATTATCACTAAACAGGTATATCCGGCTCCCTGGTACATTAACTTGTCTCTTAAATAAAAAAACAGTATCATGATCATCTCTCATAGCTAAGCATGTGATGACTACTCGTCTAGTTGATAGATCTGATAAGAAGACGACATCGATAAAATCTGATGGAGCACATATGTATTTGAGGACAAAATCCGAGTTTTCAAAAGAAGGGCTTGGATTGAAAATATAAAAATCACTTAAAAAAGGATACTCATGTTTCCCATGCCCTAACAAGAAAGACTCCTTGATCTTGATCTCATTTGAAATTTTACCGATCAGTGGTGCTGATTTTGACAAGCCGTTTTCTATTTGGGTGTAGTAGTTCTGAGTGACACCAACCTTTTTTGCAAGCTCTGCCTGTGTATAGCCAAACAATTTCCTGATTTGCGTCAACATGAGCTTAGATTATCAAAAATAAGAGCTTATTGTCAATACATATTAAAAAAACATGTAATCAAATACAATATATGAAAAGAATTACTTGACAACATGTATTTACTATGGTCTAATGGTAGTTAATACATGTTGAATATAAACAAACATAAAGAATTGAACGAATTTACCGATATTGCTCAAATATCTCCTGCTCAAGCCTCTTCTAGCGGCCCAGACGGCATCATTACCGATGAGGATATCATCCGCGATTGGGGGGTCTCGCTCTCCTTTATTAATCAGCACTCGTCAGAAATGAAACCCTTTCGGTGGCGACCACGGAGATATTTCCGGAAATTCGTGGAGGAATTCTTCCTTAACCGCGCCGCCGCCGGTCAGAAAAAAACAAAATACACCCGTATGCTGGCACTAAGGGATTTCGAGGATGCTAAAGCCCGAATGCACAAGCAATCCAAGCATAATGGCGGCCGACATAGCGGGGAAAGGAGGAATATCACACAAAGAGCGAAACATGAATAAAAAAATATTCTATCTTGTATTCAAGGCGGCCATTAAAAAGTTTACAATTTGACCGCCATAAGAGGAGGCGAATGGCAGAGATGAAGGAGTTCATGGCACAGGTGGAAGAATACCTTGAAGCTCAAGGTATCGACACAGCTAAAGTGAAAATACTATGCGGGGATAGCGCCGCGCGCCATCATGAGAAATTCGACGCCGACTGGCAGGCCATACTGGTTTCATGGACCGAGGACGAGCATCAGGACTTATATGAATATGCCTATCCGGCAGAAGCGTCCATCTGGACAAGATTACTTGGTTATCTCGAGAGCAGAGGAATAAAAAAATCCTGGTATGACTATCTGGATGAATTGGCGGTAGTACTGTATTTCGAAGAGGACCCTTACGGACCAGAGGGGCGCAAAAAGAATGAAACCAGAATTGTGGCGCTGCCCGACACAATAAGAAAGACCCTAACAGGACACCTCATGCAGGCGAAAGTTTATGCCGAAGAGGCAATTGCTTGCGTTGATGATCGCGGCCCGTCCAATTTCGATCACGTTTGCCTAGCCTTACAGAATTATCCAGCAAAGGAAATAGAGGCAATTTTTGAGAAAATAGGCCTGCATTGCACGAAAGAGGGGAATCATTTGCATCCGGAATTCCACATAAGCGCAATTCGCAAATACGGCGACAACACGAGAAACACCATTTTTTGCAAAAAATTTGTGGAGTATTTCAACCCATTGGGATATGAAGTCAGGGTAATTTATATTCTCGACTAATTCTATGGAACTTAGGAATATTAATCTTCTGGAAACATCAATAATTATCCCTGAGAATTTACGCGATAAAACGAGAGGTGGTATTGACGACAAGAAAATGGAGCTAATATCCCAGATTATGTCATCCGGTGGATCCAACCTATTTTATCCCCCAATCTTTTGGGAAAGTCCGGCAAAATCCACTCAACTCATGCTTGTCGCAAGGCAATGGGTTTTTGCTGAATATTTAAGACGTGAACAGTATGTCGTAAATGCAATTATAATACGGGATGAATCGTTAATACCTTTTCTTACAGCATGCGATGAGATAGAGGCTGGTTGGCTTATCAATAGCCAAATACAAGGCAAAAGTGTCAAAGGTACAACAGCGGACCGGGAAGACTCGAGGCGTAGCGGCAGAATTTGCCCCCTTTGCCATGGAGTCCTCCGTCGGCCGCTACGTAAAAAAGACCGGGTGCAAGGCCTTGGCAATCTGGTCGAATGCGAAAATAATGTTAAGGACAAGAATTCGAAATATTACGAAAAAAAATGCCAATTTTCAATGTTTCTTACGGATATTGAGATTGTGCAATTCATGAAAAAAGAGTTGGAAATTACAAAAATACTAAAGCCATTGAATGCATATTGCCTCCGCTGCAGGGGACAATTGTATGAGCGATGGACCACAAAAACGAACGGCATCACCGTTACGCTTAGATGTATAAATTTTTATTCTGATCCCCAAAAATGTAAACCCCAGTGAAATTCTATCTCGATACCATCAGAGAGTTTTACAAAATTACTGGGACCCCGATTGAGCCTCAAGAAAAGTTCTATGAGTACCCTAAAGCTGAAGATGTCATTGCAGCCGTTAAGCTAGATCAGTCACTGCGTCCCCTATCAATCACAGAGGAAGCGGTTAGCGAAAGCATCGCCTTTTTCTTGCGCCTAGTTAACACGCCAGACGATTTAAAGGGGGCAAGCAAAATTGAGAAGTCTGTGCGCTATCTGATTGACAACGCAATTCGGGAGATCAATGCGCCTGAGCGTGTCTCTAAGATAGTTAATGCTTTGCTGAATTCCTGGTTTAAAGCGCTGCAACGCTCTCCTTTTTTTGACAGCAAATTCTCCAAGAGAACGTTAGAAAAAGATTCCTCACTTTTTTATTTTCACCTAGTCTCCGCAGGTCTGGCGGATAAAATCCCGCCTTCGAAACTCTATGTGGCCTTTGGATACGAAGCGCACAAAAGCCTAAGGAATATTTTTGTTCAGGAAGCCGCTGACTCCAGCAAAGACAGCTACGCACTTTCAGCACGCTACTTTTTTACGCACATTCACCCGAATGTGGAAGCAATAACAAACTTTTCTCCTCAAATTTCCAAAGAGCTTTTAGCAGGTTGTTGAAAAACACCTATCAAATGGCATGAATAGTGCATATCATTTTCAGCCTCAATAGATGTCGAAA
>JAKAEG010000272.1 GCA_021819985.1 Nitrospirota bacterium
TCGATGTGGAGATAAAACAATGACGGGAATGGTTGGCAGGAAGCTGGGGATGACCCAGATTTTCGAGGGCGGACGCCTGGTGCCGGTAACTGTCATAGAGGCCCAGCCCGGGTTCGTGCTCGAAGTCAAGACGCGCCATAAGCACGGCTATGAGGCTGTTAAAGTAGGCTTTTTGGAGCAGAAAAAGCAAAAACTTGTCACGAAACCCATGAAAGGGGTTTTTGAAAAGGCCGGATCGAAAACCCTTTACAGATATGTAAAAGAGTTTCCGATGGGCGGGCTTCAGGTTGGAGAGACCGTAACCATTGACAAGTTCGCCAAGGGCGACAAAATATCCGTAAGCGGCCTGTCAAAGGGAAAAGGCTTCCAGGGCGTCATGAAGAGGCATAACTACTCCGGCGGTCCCGGCTCCCACGGATCGATGTTCAACCGCGCGCCTGGTTCAATCGGCGCCAGCTCTTTCCCTTCAAGAGTATGGAAGGGAAAGACGATGCCTGGACACATGGGCGCGGAGAGGGTGACGACCAAGAACCTTCACATAGAGGATATAAGGGTGGAGCAGAACCTGATTCTTGTCAGGGGATCTGTGCCGGGAGCACCAGGCACGATAGTGGAAATAAGGAAGGAAGGCTGATACTGGAAATGGCTTCCATTGAGATAAAAGACATAAAGAACAACGTAGTGGGTTCCATGGACCTCTCAGCGAGGTTCAGCATGGACGGCAAAGGCGCGCTGATGCACGAAGCGGTGGTGAGCTATCTTGCCAACCAGAGGCAGGGCACCCATGCCACCAAAACGAAAGGCCTGGTCTCAGGCGGCGGCAAAAAGCCCTGGAAACAGAAGCATACCGGAAGGGCGCGCGCTGGAAGCAGCCGCTCCCCATTATGGAGAGGCGGCGGCACGGTTTTCGGCCCTCAACCAAGGGATTATTCTTATGAGCTTCCGAAGACGGCCAGGAGAACGGCTCTTTTCGCGGCTTTCTCCAGGAAGATAAAGGACGGAGAGGTGCTTGTAATCGAGGGGATCAAGTTTGAGGAGCCAAGGACAAAGGAAATGGTGAGCATCCTCAAAAATCTCGGTCTTGCCGGAGGAAGCACGCTTTTGATTGTGTCCGAGGTGGACCGCCCTGTGGTCCTTTCAGCCAGGAACATCCCCGGAGTAAGTGTGGTCTGCGCCAAAGACCTGAATATTTATGAAGTGGTTTCCCATACAAAGGTGCTTGTCACTAAATCGGCGATGGAAGTCCTGGAGGCAAGACCGATATGAAGGTATATTCCATAATAAAAAAACCCCTCTTTACGGAAAAGGGGACCGCGCTTAAAGAGAGCGGCAACAAGCTCCTGCTGGAAGTAGATCTCAATGCAAACAAGATAGAGATCAAGCAGGCCATGGAGGAGCTTTTCAAGGTAAAGGTGGACAAGGTAGCCACCATAAAGACGCCCGCCAAGAAAAAAAGGTGGGGCAAGAGCGTAGGGATGAGTTCGCCCAGGAAAAAGGCGGTCGTGACGCTTAAAAAGGGCGAAAAACTGGATTTCATAGAGGGTGTGTAAATGGGTATAAAAAAATTCAAACCGACATCGCCGGGCAGAAGATTTCAGACTGGCTCCGATTTTGCCGAGATCACAAAGAATGAGCCGCATAAGGCCCTTTTAAAACCGCTCAAGAAGACCGGCGGCAGAATGAAGACCGGCGCGATCAGCGTATGGTGGAGAGGCGGGGGCCCCAAGAGAGCTTACCGCACCATCGATTTCGTGCGGAACAAGACAAAGATACCGGCGGTAGTGGAGACGATAGAGTACGATCCTAACAGGACTTCAAGGATTGCGCTTTTGAAATACGCCGATGGCGAGAGGAGATATATCCTCGCGCCGGAAGGCCTGAAACCTGGAGACACGATTTCCTCCGGTCCCGAAGCGGATATAAAGCCGGGCAACGCGCTTCCCCTTTCAGCGATACCGCTTGGAACCGTGGTGCATAACGTTGAGTTGAGACCGGGCGGAGGCGCAAAACTCGCAAGAAGCGCAGGCGCCGGTGTCCAGCTGGTCGCAAAGGACGGCGGCCGCGCACAGCTGAAACTCTCATCCGGAGAGGTAAGGACGGTGCCCGCGGTCTGCATGGCCACCATAGGGCAGGTCGGTAACCTGGGGCACGAGAACATATCCTGGGGCAAGGCCGGCAGGAGCCGTCTAAGAGGCAGAAGGCCGCATGTTCGCGGCGTTGCCATGAACCCTGTTGATCATCCGCTTGGCGGCGGTGAGGGCAAGAGTTCCGGCGGAAGACCGCCATGCTCTCCGTGGGGCAAGCCTGAAGGTGTGAAGACGAGAAAGAACAAGCTTACGGATAAGTATATAGTCAGGAGGCGGAAATAGTGCCCAGGTCTCTTAAAAAAGGTCCATTCGTGGAAGAAAAGCTTCTGAAGAAGGTAACCAAGATGATAGAAGGCGGGGACAAGAAGCCGATAAAGACCTGGTCCAGGCGTTCTACCATAATCCCTGAATTCATAGGTTTCACTTTCGCGGTGCATAACGGCAAAAAGTTCATACCGGTGTATGTGACAGACAATATGGTCGGTCATAAATTAGGCGAGTTTTCCCCTACAAGGACTTTCAAGGGGCACGCCGGTGCTGCGAAGAAATAGGCGAGGTAAGTGAAAAAATGCAGTCAAAAGCGATACTGAGATATGCAAGACTCACGCCCAGGAAGGCCAGGAGGGTCATTGATCTGGTCAGGGGCAGGAATGCCGGAGAGGCGCTGCTGGCGCTCAGGTTCATGCCTTACAGAGGGGCTAAATTTGTAGAGAAGGTCCTCCGGTCGGCGATCGCCAACGCGGAGCAGAAGAACGCCGACGCCGAGAAGATGAGGATTGAGAGCGCTTTTGTGGACGAGGGGCCGATTATGAAGAGGATGGAGCCCCGTTCCATGGGCAGGGCTAATATGATCAAGAAGAGAATGTCGCATATAACGATTCTGTTGTCCGACGAATAAACAGGAGGACTTTTAATTTGGGTCAGAAGACGCATCCTATAGGCATAAGGCTGGGCATAACAAGAAGCTGGGAGTCCAGGTGGTTCCAGAAGAAGAAAGGTTTTGCCGATCAGCTGGTAGAGGACTACCATATAAGGCGCATGATAAAGAAAAGGCTCTACCACGCTGGCGTGGCGAGCACTGAGATAGAGCGCACTCCGCAAAAGCTCCGTGTGATAATACACACTGCCCGCCCGGGGATAGTGATCGGTAAAAAAGGCGCTGAGGCCGAAAAGCTTCGCAAGGACCTTCAGGAGGCCACGGGCAAAGAGGTCTCCGTTGATATAAAAGAGATAAGAAAGCCCGAAATAGATGCGCAGCTCGTCGCTGAGAACATTGCGCTCCAGATAGAAAAACGCGTTGCCTTCAGGCGGGCCATGAAGAAAGCGGTCGCCTCCGCTCTCCGCTTCGGCGCGCAGGGCATCAAGGTGAGGTGCTCAGGCAGGCTTGCGGGGGCCGAGATAGCGCGCACGGAATGGTACAGGGAAGGCAGGGTGCCGCTTCATACGTTCAGGGCGGACGTGGCCTACGGTACGGCGGAAGCCCATACCACTTACGGCCTTATAGGCGTAAAGGTCTGGATATATCACGGGGACGTACTTCCCCAAAGCGGTTCATAAAAAGTTTTTTTGTTTTTTAAAAATTTTTAAAGATCAGCAATCAAAAAATTCTTGAAGGGATTTTAGAAAAAAATGTTAGCGCCCAAGAAGGTAAAGTTCAGGAAGATGATGAAGGGCAACATGAATGGCAAGGCCTACAGGGGTTCCGAGGTCAAATTCGGGGACTTCGGCGTCAAGGCCCTTGAGCCCGGCTGGATTTCGAGCAGGCAGATAGAGGCGGCCAGGGTGGCCATAACGAGGCACGCGAAGAGGGGCTGCAAGGTCTGGATACGCATATTCCCTGACAAGCCGATAACCAAAAAGCCGGCCGAGACAAGAATGGGAAAAGGCAAGGGCGCCCCGGAGTACTGGGTGGCGGTCGTAAAGCCCGGCAGGATTCTTTATGAGGTTTCGGGGGTCACGGAGCAGACCGCGAAAGAGGCGATGAGGCTTGCAGGCTTCAAGCTCCCGATGGCCACAAAGTTTGTTAAACGCCAGGAGGAGATGCAGTGAGGCCCGTTGAATTCAGGAACATGACAGCAGATGAGCTTAGGGCCAAGGAGGCCGATTTCAGAAAGGAACTTTTCAATCTGAGGTTCCAGCAGGCCACCGGGGAGATACAGAACCCCAAAAGGATGCCCGCAATAAAAAAGGACATAGCACGCCTGCTTACGGTGCTGCAAGAAAAAGAGCGCGAGGGCGGTAAATAGATATGGCTAAGAAAATTTTCACAGGCACTGTAGTCAGCGACAAGATGGACAAGACCGTCGTAGTTACGTGCAC
>JAKAEG010000273.1 GCA_021819985.1 Nitrospirota bacterium
ATAACCTAGTTCCCTGGTAGCGAAGTGCCTCTTTAATTGTCTCGGTCCGAGGTCTTGCATTTTGCAAATCATTATACCCTAAAAAAAGGGCATAGCGTAAGTTTAATTTAAAGGATATACGCATTTCAGTATTTCTTTGACACACCTGTCATTTTCTGTGCGAAGTTGCCGTTTTTTGTAAGTGCATATGTGTTTTTTCACTCAAAAAAAAGGCAATTTATTCAATAGATTACTTTGTTTTTTTAAAGTTTGGGGCAATATGCGCAGGTGTAAAAATAGAAGTAGAAATTTAGAATTTTGTTGGTTTACAATAGATCGGCTCAAAAAAAAGTTCTTTTCAGGGGCTGTTTGATCTCTATGGAAGTTCGCGGGTACAGATATTGCTTAAGAACCGGTATATGAACCATCTCATAGATATACAATTTTTGACGAAGGCCTTAAGATCCCTTTCGAGCCTCACTGGCCTCGATTTTTCTCTTTACGACGACAGGGAAAACCTGCTGGTCCATGGTTCAAGTCACGATCCACTTCTGTCTTCCATAAAAATGAGCAAACAAGGGCAGGAGTTGTACAATGCGTTCCAATCGAAATACCTGAAACTTACCCTGAAGAACACGAAGTCTTTTCTTATTCAGGGATTCACCATGCAATACCATGTTTTTATGCCGATACGGTACAAGGATATCACTCTGGTCGCGCTCTGCGAGGGTTTTTACATGCTGGAAGAGGATTTCGCCAGGTTCTATGATGAAAAGGGCGGGATATTCGGTGTAACGAACCGGGGCATGGAGGAGTGGAAGAAAGATCTGCGGTTCATGAGCTCCCAAACGATCGAGAATTACATCAAATCCGTAAAACCCCTCCTGGAGGACATTATATCTTCGGGATATGAGAAGGGGGAGCTCAGCAAGCGGTGGCAGTGGTCCAAAACGATCATAAGTCTTGCGGCCAATATAAAATCAGACGCCACCATAGAGGATATCCGGCAGATCATAGTGGACACCGTCATATTTCTGTTCAATGTGGATACAGCCGCCATATTTGCGCCGTCAAAGGACTATTTCTGCCCGGAATCGGCGGGGGGGCGCGCCAGGGATTCCATTAAGAGGCTCAAGCTCTCCAAGGACAATTATCTTGTGTCTAACGCCATTCAGTCGAGATCTCCGGTTTCGGCTATAGACAGCTTTAAACTCAAGCATTCGGGGTTCCCGGATGAGATAATTTCCATGTATCTCTTCCCCATACATTCGCAGACAGGTTTTTTCGGTTTCCTGGGGATATTCAATTCCCTGCTGGACCGTGAGGCATTTGACTCCATAGGGGAGCTTTGCAAGCTGTCGGCCTATCTCTTTGGCGTAAGGCAGTTGGGCGAGGAGTACGTGAAATGCTCTGACGGGCTAAACCTCATAACCGGCAAGACGATGGAGCTTTTTTCCCATTACCGGGACCGTCAGGCCCTCTGCGACCAGATAGTCAATGAGGCTGCCTTTCTGGTGAGAGCGGAGAAATGTTCCGTGATGCTCCTTGATGAGCAGGGCGATGCCCTGAACGTGATTTCTGTAAAAGGTGTGAACAAGTGGCTCATGAAGGATGTGAAGATAAGGATAGGGGAGGGTGTTGCGGGAAAGGTCTATGAGCAGGGTTTGCCTGTCCTGATAGACAGCGAGGAGAAGCTGAGGAGCTTTACCTCAACCTCAAAACCCCTTTTCAAGACACAGTCATGCATCAGCATCCCGTTGAAGATATCTAGTGAGACAATGGGCATTCTTAACGTGGCGGACAAGGAGGGCGGGGAGACCTTTACGGAGAAGGACCTTTCGGTGCTCACTCCTTTTGCGGTGCAGGCCTCCCTGCTTTTAAAACTGTCTGATTGCCACAGGATATCGGAACAGATGAGGGAGTTGTCGATAACCGACCCCTTGACCGGACTGTTCAACAGACGTTATTTCGACGTGAGGCTTGAGGAGGAGCATCGCAGGGCAATGAGGTACAACCTTAATTTCTCCCTCGCCATACTGGATCTGGATGATTTCAAGGTGCTCAATGACACCCAGGGCCACCTTGCGGGAGACTATGCCCTGAGAGAGGTGGCAAATATAATGGCAAACTCGATAAGGGCAAACGATATACTGGTCCGGATCGGTGGTGAAGAGTTTGCGATAATAATGCCCCAGACCGGCAAAGACGAGGCCTTTCATGTCCTTGAACGGATCAGGAACAACATCAGCGTCATGGTTCTGCCGGGAGTAAAGGAAGGACCGGTTTCAAGGCTGACAGTAAGCACGGGCATAGCGATGTACCCCGAGTGCGGTGAATCGATCGAAAGCATAATCGTACAGGCGGATAAGGCGCTTTATTCCGCCA
This sequence comes from Nitrospirota bacterium, assembly GCA_021819985.1. GTDB lineage: Bacteria > Nitrospirota > Thermodesulfovibrionia > Thermodesulfovibrionales > JdFR-88 > JAKAEG01. The sequence continues at coordinate 2,365 of JAKAEG010000273.1, forward strand.
AGATGAACGGGAAAAACAAGACCGTGTCCTGGCATGCCGGAATGGATTTTAAAACAACAAAAGTATCCGCCGTGGATGAGGCTGGTGTCCGGAATATAGAGATCAGTCCGAACGGGAAATTCACGTATCGCAACGGAGGGGCGTTCCCGCCTGACTCCGGAGGGCACTCAAAACAAAACCCCGACGAACCCTTTAAAGGGTTCGTTATCTAGGATTTTCCTCCCTTAACGGAAACCCGTTTTCCTCCCTGGCAAGCCCGCCTGATTCTCCCAAATGGGGGATTGCAACATCGGCCATTTTCATCTAAATTCTGCTCATAACTCGTGGTGCCCACAGGCAAAAAAATCCAGGAATTTTTTTGATTGAAAGGCGAATCCTGTATTTAAGAATTTTTTTCCAAGCGGTTTGATGGAGAAATGCCGCACATAGAATCCAGTGCCGGATGTCACAAAAAATTAGGGTGAATGCGGGCGGGGCTTGGTCTGGAAAGGTTTTTTTAGAAGCAGAAGAGGGGGAATGGAAATGGCTGAGAATACCGGTAACGTGCTTATAGTTGACGATGAACCGAACGCAGTAAAAGTCCTTTCCGAAATCCTTTCGATCGATGGTTACCGCGTCTTTAAGTCCTGCGATGCCCGCAAGGCCCTTAACCTGGTAAAAACAGAATCGCTGGACGCGGTCATAACGGATTTGAGAATGCCGGAATTTGACGGTATGCAGTTTTTTGAGACTATCCGAGAGGACCATCCGGACATCCCGATAATATTCCTTACCGGCTATGGCACGGTGGAATCCGCCGTCAGCACTATCACCGAAGGAGCATATTACTACTTCATAAAACCTCCGGATTATACAAAGCTCAAAGGCGTGCTTTCAAAAGCGATCAATACGCGCCGCACTCTGCTGACCTTCCGGTCTCTCCAAAAAACCGGGGTTCTCGCAAGGACGATCCGGTCGCGGAGAATGAACCTCTGCGCCCCCCCTCCGCCCGAGAACGGCATTTTGCCGGGTGGCGTCAGGATACTGGGAGACGACCCCGGCATGAAAAAGATATTGGAGACGGTGGAGTCCGTCAGAGACACGACCTCCAGCGTACTCATTACAGGGGAGACCGGCACCGGTAAGGAACTTATAGCCAGGGCGCTGCACTATGGCGGAGTTAGACAACAGAGGCCTTTTGTGGCGGTAAACTGCGCGGCCATACCCCACGAGCTGCTTGAATCTGAACTTTTCGGGTATGAGAAGGGAGCGTTCACCAACGCAGTTTCCAGGAGGATGGGGAAATTCGAGGAGGCGTCCTCGGGGACCATTCTGCTTGACGAGATAAGCGAGCTTAGCCTTCCGCTGCAGGCTAAACTTCTCCGGGTACTCCAAGAAAGGGAACTGGAGCGTCTGGGGGGCGGGAAAAAAATAAAGGTGGACTTCAGGCTGGTTTCCTCCACTAACAGCTCCCTCGAAAAAGACGTCCAGGCTGGAAATTTCAGGATGGACCTCTTCTACCGGATAAACGTTGTCCATATTTCCGTGCCTCCGCTTAGAAAAAGGAAAGGGGACATCCCGGTTCTGGCCGGCGAATTCATAAGGGAGTTCTCTGAAAGGGAAAAAAAGGATGTTCAGGTTTCAGATGAGGTCATGGCCATGCTTTGTGATTATTCCTGGCCCGGCAATATCAGGCAGCTGAGAAACGTCCTTGAAAGACTGGTCGTTCTGTCAAGGACAGGAAAGATATCATTGCGCGATGTGCCGGATGAGCTCTTCGCCTCCCGAACAGAGGCGCCAGCGTCCGCACCTCCAGTGTCCTCCCAGGCGCCGAACCCCGCTGAAAGGGGCGCGCAGACCCTGAGGGAACTCGAAGACCAGGCAGTTATGAACGCACTTGAAGAGTGCCGCGGCAACAAATCAAAGGCCGCAAAGATGCTGGGCATTTCCAGAAAGACATTCTACAAGAGACTGAAGGACATCGGACCGGGCCAAGTC
>JAKAEG010000274.1 GCA_021819985.1 Nitrospirota bacterium
ACAGACGACCGCTTTCAACTTGACTTGGGCCGACGGATTGGTCTTTAATAATGCGCTTTGCTTATGACGGAAAAAAGCTAAAACTAAAAAATATCGAGGAGGAATGAGAGGAATGTTCAGGAGGATCGCGTTTGTCTTATTTTTTAGTGTACTGGCCTTTTGGGCTGAAAGCGGAGCTGTATGGGCCGTTCAGCCGCATGTGGAACTGGAAGGACGTTATTGGATGACCAGCTTGAGCGGAAACGTGCAGGTATACGATTCTTCATCCACTGCAACGGATATTGACCTGAAAAACGACCTCAAGATCGGCAACAAGGACGTCCCCGAGGTGCGGCTTACATGGCATACGGGAAACGACAGCTGGCTCAGGCTTGCCTATGTCCACTTGTCCTATAGCGGAAACAATCCGTCTTTGACCACTCAGATCACTTTCCGCGGCCAGACATACACCAAAAATACCCAGGTTTTAAGCTCGCTTAAAGTGGATTACGCCAGCCTGGACTGGGCATGGCAGTTCATAAATATTAAAGACGTCGTAAAATTCGGCACCCTTCTGTCCGCAAAAGGTTTCTGGACCGAGACCTCGCTGAATGATGTGACTTTATCGCAAAGCGGGTCCAAGAATATCGACTTCGGCCTGCCCACAATCGGAGCTGCCCTGGATGTGCTGCCGTGCAGGTTTGTGGACGCTTTCGGGGAATTCTCCTGGATCACGGCCGGCAAATACGGCCATATGTATGACACGGAAGGCGGCATAAAGATAATCCCTGTTAAATATGTCAGCATTCTGGGCGGATACAGGATATTCGATCTGGAAGCTAAGGACAATTCGAATTTCGCCCATATAAAGATCAAAGGGCCTTTTGTAGGCGCGACCCTGCGGTTTTAATTCCTGACAGATATCTTTTTACTTTTTTGACTCAGTTAAAGGATGTCCGGTGATTTTTAAAAAAAATCATTGGACATCCTTTATCATTTCCACCAGGGCAAACCAGCCGCGGTCATCGGTAAAATGCCTGGTTGTCCTCAGTCCGGCCCGGGCGGCCATGTCTTCTATTTTTTCTCTGGTGAATTTGCGGCAGATCTCAGTGCGTATCGTTTCGCCTTTTTTCATGGACAGAAAGACATCCAATCCTTTAAGCGGCGTGCACATGTCTCTTTTCGCCCGTAAATGCATCTCGACGCGCTCTTTTTCCTCATCATAAAAGGCCTGGTGTTCGAAACATGAAACATCGAACCCGGCATTGAATTTTGAATTGAGCGCGCAGAGGATATTTCTGTTGAACTCCGCTGTAATGCCCTGGGAATCGTTATAGGCCGCCTCAAGGACCTCCTTCGGTTTTATCATATCCATGCCGATCAGGAAGCGGTCCCTGGAGGTCATGACCTGGCCTATATTTTCCAGAAAAACAGCGCTTTCGGTCTCGTCCATGTTTCCGATCGTCCCGCCCAAAAAAAGTATCAGCTTGTCCCGGCCGGAAGCGGCCATTTCCAGTCGCCGGCAAAACTCACTGGAATTAAAATCCGCCGCGCGCGGTGTTACACTGAGCCCTGGATATGAGGCGGTCAGGCAGCGGACCGAAAGCTCAAGGGAAGATGTACAGATATCAACCGGCATGTATTCCATAAATTGCAGCCGTCCACTTGCCTCATCCAGAAGGGGCCTTATCTTCAGGCCTGAACCGGAGCCAAGTTCGATTATGCTGCCCCGCTCCATTTGTTTCATAATTTTTCCGGCAGACAGCTCAAGTATCGAAAGCTCCGTCCGGGTCTGGTAATATTCCGGCAGAAGCCGCCGGTAAAAACTATGCGCCTGGATGTGCAATTCAGCAAATAAGCAACGCTTCGCCTGGCCGCCTCCATCTGGACCTTCGCCTCACGGCCTTCGCGGTATAGGCTTGACGGGTTTCCAAACGCGCTTTCAAATAGACGAACCATCGTATTCAAAACCTCGGGCGCAAGCGGAGTTGTGGCATTGTGGTCAAGATAGATCCGGGATTTCTGAACGATCAGGGATTTTGATCCACCAGGCAGCGCCCCCGTTTTTCCGGCCAATATTTCCCCTGACAATAATGGGCTGATAACTGAAATATTCTCACCGGTCTTTATGATGGAAATATTTGATTTGCCAGCCGCATAGGCCTTCTCTTTCCGCACTTCGCAAAGGAGCGCCTTGTATACGGGGAAACCGGATATCGGGGCGTACCGGTTAATATCGGTAAGCTCATTAATGTTGCAGAGCCGCCAGGCTTCGGGGCCGACAGGGCCGCCCCCGTACATTGTGGCGGCCGGAAGCACTATATCGGCGTAGGCCATGTCGGCCGTCATCTGCCAGTCTACGCATACCAGCAGATCAAGCCCGCCAAGCGTCTTTTTCCAAAGGGCCGGGTCAGGCCACGAGGTTATTATGGAAGACCCCTGGATTACCAACGCCTTTACCGGATAGGGGTTTCCGTTCAGCACCGCTTCGGGCAGGGCCTGAGGGTGCGACTCGTCGCGATAAAGCGTATATACCGGGAACCGGTCCCGGCCCAGGGCTTTTTTGATGTCCGGATTAGAAATGAGCCCGTCCCGGTTTACGCGAAAAAAATTCTCCCGCATGGAAAAGCAGCGCCCGCCGGGAACATCAAGCTGGCCTGCCAGTGCCCATAGCACGATGGCCGCACGTATGGCCTGGACCCCGCTATCGCTGTACTCAAGACCGCTGTACATCACCGGCGCCGCGTGCGCCTGCTATCCTTCTAGCAAGCGCGCGGACCGTTTGCGCGGGCACGCCCGTAATACCTTCAACCACTTCCGGCCTGAAGTGCTGCACATATTGATCGAACTCATCGAACCCGCGCGTCCAGTCACGCACAAAAGAATCGTCGTAAAGTTCTTCGCTTATAAGCACGTTACACAGGCCAAGCGCGAGGGCCCCGTCAGTTCCGGGCCGTACAGGCACCCACTCTGCCCCAGGCAGCCCGGCCATTGCGGTCCTGCGCGGGTCTATTACAACGAGGCCTGCCCCGCGCTCCACGGCCTTTTCTATTCTCCCAAGATCAAGAGGCGGAGAATCGGTTGCCGGATTGGCCCCCCAAACCACTATCAGCTCCGCATTTTCGATATCCGAGAACATATTTATAAGCATCCCGCCCATTGTGGCGTGGGGCGCGATCATGGCAAAAGAAACATAGCAGAGAGACCCTACTCCAAGGGTATTGGGTGAACCAAACGGGAAAAGCACGCTTGAGGCGGAGGAGACAGCCACCCCTTTTGGATGGTAGACATCACAGAGCGACAGCTCGAAACTCCCGCGCCCCGTGTAAATGGCAGCCGCCTCGGGGCCGAATTCGGACTTAATATTGTTCAGCTTTTGCGTTATTGACTCATAGGCCTCATCCCAGGATATGCGTTTGAAATCGAAAGAGCCTTTTGGGCCCGACCTCTGAAGCGGATAAAGGAGCCGGTCTTTCGAATAGACAATCGATGCCGAGTTTTCGCCAAGCTTGCAGGTAATTCCCAGTTCACTGGCGGCGTCCGGCCGCACGCTCTCCAGCCTGTCATTTTTATCCAGGCTTGCTATTACCCAGCAGCCCGCCGGGCAAATACCGCAGAGCGCCCTCTTCTCTTTATGCATTTGATCTCATATGTCTGATCTAGATTTCTTGCTTGACCGCTTCGGTTTATAGAAGCTAACTCCGTGGCAAACTGATCTTTTTGAATTGACTCAATTCCATTACTATAAGATATTGGAATCAGTCGATCACGTCAAATCGGAGGGCCAAGCTCTATCTAGACCGGGAAGTTTCAATTCAGATAGAGTTTCCCCGCGAAAAGCCCAAATTTTCGCGCTGCGGGACCAGAAATAATATTACAAAAAAATGGGTCTTCTCCAAAGTGAGTGGGCGCGTTAGATAGAATGTAAAAAAGAACATCATACTTTGAGGAGGATGTCCATATGGCAGTGGAGACCGTCCTGCCCCTTTTCGAGGTCAGAACGGCCCACGAATTAAGCCAGAGGGGGCGTGTAAGGGGAAAGATCGTGCTTGAAGTCTCATAAGCCGCCGGATGTTTCCTTGAGCAGCTTATACCTCGGGCCGCCCACGCCCCTAGAATTGCAATTTATAATTTTTCCTTTTTTCCGCCAGACAAGACCGGCACAGGCACAGCTGAAGAAAAAACTGCGTCGTCACAATGATAATCGGAGCATTCTGTGTTCTGCATACAAAAAATACCTTCCTTTCTTTTTTTGATCCATGCGCAACGGCAATACGCAATTTTCCTGTAAATGCCGTGAGATAAAGAGGGACTATGGTAATCGGAAGATTTTTTTTTGAAAAATAATGATCTATGC
>JAKAEG010000275.1 GCA_021819985.1 Nitrospirota bacterium
CAAGGTGGGAACGGACGGGCCGGTGCTGCTTAATATAACGGGAGGCGGCGAGAGGCGGCTTAAAAGGGACAGGGCCGTCAAGAGGGTGAGCCCTTATTTGATTTCCAAAAATGCATCAGAAAACGAGATAGAGAAACTGCTTAATTATGCTATGCGCTGAAGAAAAGCTAACAGAGATGCTGCGCGAAGGCGGAGTGGATTTTACAGCAACGCTGCCCTGCGACAGGATAAAAGGGCTTTTGGGCCTGGTGTCCCGCGGTTTCTTCCACGTGCCCCTTACGCGCGAGGAGGAGGGCGTGGGCATATGCGCCGGGGCGGCGCTTACAGGTAAAAGGCCCGCCATGTTCATCCAGAACTCGGGGATAGGCAACATGATAAATGCCCTTCTGTCGCTTACCGGTTTTTATGGGCTTCCGCTTGCCGTCTTCGTCAGCCACAGGGGCGTTTACAAAGAGAAGATCGCGGCCCAGGCGCCGATGGGCCTTAAGCTGCCGGGTATTCTTAGGGGAGCCGGGATAGGTTTTACCGCCATTGACTCCGCCTCTGACCTGGCGCTTGTTCCAAAAATTCTGGAAAAGGTCTATTTGAAAAACCGGATACACGCCTTTCTCCTTTCCCCAGCCCTGTGGGAAGGCTCAAAACTGAAGATCGAAGGGAATTTTTTGGAAGCGGGGCGGAAAAGAGGCGGGCCCCCGCTTGCCGGATCTTTTGGTAGCCCCAAAATGGTAAAAACGCTTTCAAAGAACCTTGACAGGTATGGGATCCTTTCAGCCATATGGCCTTTCCTTGAGGAAAAAGCCGTGGTCTGCAATTTAGGGTTCCCATCGAGGGAGTTATACCACATAGGGCACAGGCCATCGCATTTTTACATGCTTGGCAGCATGGGAATGGCCACGCCCGTAGGCCTTGGGATCGCGCTCTCTGATACAAATAGCTCAAAAGAGGTGGTCGTAATAGACGGGGATGGAAGCCTCTTGATGAACCCCGGCACCCTGGCCACCGCCGCCTGCCTTTCAGGGGGCAAAAACCTGACGATCCTGGCGGTTGATAACGGGGCTTACGGCTCAACCGGAAATCAGCCCACGCTGACGGCGGGCTGCATAGACCTTGGGGCCGTGGCAAAGGGGTTCGGGCTGGAAACGGTAAAGGCGGAGGGGGAAAAAGAGCTCGCAAATGCCCTTGGGAGAAAAACAAAAGGGCCTAAATTCATTCACGCCCTTGCCCTGCCGGGGAATCGGGACGTCCCTGTTATCCCGCTTGGGCATATGGAGATAAAACGGGAGTTCATGGAGTTTTTGCGCGGTTTTTAATAAAGCAAACCCGCCAATACGGCAGAGTTTTTCATATGAGACCAGCTTTTTATTTTATAACTGGCCGGTCTCACGGTATTTTTTAATGTAGAGTTTAAGCGCCCGGTATATAAGCCAGTCCATTGCCAGGTTGTTGTCCACCGAGATCTCCAGAAGGCTGTCTACGATCTCTTTTTCAAGCAGCGAGCCGTTTCTTTCCGCCAGTTCCTCCTTTTTTTCGGGTTGCCCCTCAGCCCTGCTTTCAGAATATGCGGCGCCGCCTTTTTCTTTTTTCTTTCCGGGTTGTGGTTTTTGTTTTTTCCCGTGTTCCCGTCCCAGCAGGCCGGCCAGCGTACTTACGTTGCCAGCCAGGGCCGCCTGAAGCACGTCTTCCGGCACTTGCAGCATGGGCCTTTCGGTCTCATCAGCTTTCATTTCTTGGCTTGGGCCGGAAGCGGGCCCGGCTGGCCTTTCCGCGAAAGGCACCCCGGACATGCCCATCATCAACCCGGCCAGTTTCCGGGCATATTCGCCCTCCGGCATATTCTCTTTCATGAACTCTTCAACCTTGCCTTCCGCCATAGCCTCCTGAAGCTTGTCGAACACGAGGCCTTCCCTTTCCGGCTGTTCATGGAAACCTGGCCTCGTTTTTTTTCTGGGCGGCTGCGGCAATGATCGCTCTTTTTCTTTTTTGGGCATTTTTCCCCTCTGGTTAACGCTTTTTTCTCTGCCTAATGCAATGATAGCACAGGGGAGCTGATTTTTAGGGTTTTTACCGGCCTTTTACCGGCGAGTAATGGTCGCCTGCGGGGTGCACCTTTCTTATGAATCCGGTTTCAAATATGTCCTCCCGCGAAAAAAAGTCCTTTTTGCCTATCCCCTGCCCAATGTAGCCAAGCCTCTTAAGGGCGCTGGCAAAATCCATAGTCACCTTCATGTATTCCTCCGTAAGTTGGGCGCAGTATTTCGGGGACATATTGATGGCGTCCAGGACAAATTGCTCATCTGCCACGCCGGTGTAGGAGGATATCCTTCTCGCGCACTCCACAGGGTTTTCCCTAAGCTCGCGGGAGGATTCCTCATGTTTTTTTAAAAATTTTTCCAGCTCGCCAGGATGTGATTTGATGAACTCCTCTGCAGCCGCGATCCCGTAGCTTGGGTTGCCGGGCCAGATGAGATGAGGCGGATAAAGCGCCTGGCCGCCAGCATAGCGCACGATGGCGACAGCAAGCGAAGGGGTGCCAAGGGCCGCCTGGACCTGGTTTTTAGAAACGGCCTCCGTTATCGCATCGGCCCATTTGAAATTTACGACCTCCACAGACCCTGCAAGGCCGTAACGCGCAAGGGCATCGGAAAGTATCACATCATGTATGGAACCCTTCCCGGGCACGCCAATTTTTTTGCCCTTTAACTGGCCCAGGACCTGGTCAAAACCCTGCAGGCCGGGATAGCCTTTGAGTCCTTTAATGCCAGCCATTACGGTGCCTTCAATATGCCCGCCCGCCACACATTTTATTCTTACGCCTTGTTGTATTCCGATGATCGCGGGGGGCAGCCCTATGTATGCGATATCGATCAACCCCTGCCGGAAGGCGTTCACTATATCAGGGCCAGTGGCAAAGAGCCTCCATTCAAGATCAAAGAACTCCCCCGGTCCTTTTGCCATCAGGAGCATGGCGGTGTGATAAAAGGTGGACAGGTGCCCCACACGGATGCATTCGCTTTTCATTGGTAAAGATATTTTACCTTACGGATGCATAAATTAAACTTGCAAATACCGGCCACGCCGGAGCGCTCAAATCAACTATGCCGCAACAAGAAAAAACCAGGGCCGTAAAAAACAGAAGACAAAGCCAGGATTTTGTGAGACACTATTCAGAGCTAGAGGGGAAAAGTTTTAAAAGCTCTTTTCCCCAAAAATTGACGCGGTACTTTCTTTGTGATCTCCATGTACTCCCGGACCGCAGCTGTCTCCCCGGAGACGAACTATCTGCCCCGGACCTATTACGACTGGCGAGAGGTCGTTCTACGTGGCAAAAGGACAGTTTGAATCCAGGCTAAGGACCGTGGCCGGCATTGCCTTGCTGGCGTGCGCCGACCTATGCGTACTGTTTGTCCTCGTATTCTCCGCGAAGGCCATCAGAGAAAGCTTTCTTCCGCTTTTCTTCCACTCAATGCCGGCTTTTGTGTTCCGGCCCTGGAATTACCACTGGATCATTCCTGTCTGGCTCGCTGTGCTTGCATATAATGGCGCATATACAAAAAGGTTTACCTTCTGGGATGAGGTAAAGTCCCTCTGGAAAACCACTTTTATTGTCAGCGTTGCCGCTTTCTCGCTTTTTTTCATTGCCAAGGAAGGGGATAGGTTCTCACGGGCGTTCCTGCTGGCCATCTGTTTTCTGTCCCTGATATCTTTTCCGCTGATAAGGACTTTGGCAAAAAAGGCCTTGTACAGGTTAGGGTTTTTAAGAAGAAAGCTGCTCATATTGGGCTCTGGCGATGCCGCGCGGGGTGCGCTGCAGGCCGTGCGCAGGGAAAAGAACCTTGGCTATGATGTGTCCGGATTTATCGGAGAGGCCGCCGGAACCAATGCGGGGCGCATAGACGGCCTGAAGGTGCACGGCTTCATGGACAAGGCCGACCGGTATATCAGGAGGTGCTGCATTAATGACGTAATGATAGCCGCGCCGGACCTGGACAAAGACAGGCTCGCAAATATCATAAGCAAGGTCCAGCACAAGGCGGAAAACACATTATTCATGCCGGACATGGCTGCAGTGGCTGTCCTGGGGGCGGAATTCAGGTATTTCGGCAGCCAGGAAGGCATGGTTATCGAGATAAAAAACAACCTCAGAAGACCGCACAATTATGTTCTTAAAAAGCTCTTCGACTTAACAGTCGGGTTTGCATTGGCCGCGATATTCTTGGTCCCTGTCATGGTGATATTTTTGATGGTGAAAGCCACCTCCGCGGGACCGGCCATATTCAGACAGCTAAGGATCGGCAAAAACGTACAGGCATTCTGGTGCTATAAGTTAAGGACGAT
>JAKAEG010000276.1 GCA_021819985.1 Nitrospirota bacterium
TCGGCGCATATCACTTGGGAAGGCCCGCAAAGAAATACGGCAATGTGGAGGACAAGACGGTATGATGCCATTTCTCCCGCAACAGGCGCCGGTAGGTCAGGTGCCGGTAGGCCATGGGCTGATGCTTGCCTGGGTGCTTTTCGTAATCGGGTTGGTAGGTGTCCTTGTGCGCAGAAATCTTATATTCATTCTCATGTCGGTTGAGATAATGCTGAATGCCGCGGGGCTTGCCTTCATAGTTGCCGGAAGCAGGTGGGGACAGCCCGATGGACAGGTGATGTTCATCTTCATTCTTACCATGGCCGCCGCCGAGGTTTCAGTGGGTCTGGCCCTGGTGCTGCTTTTTCACCGCCGGTTCAGGACACTCGACGCGGACTCCGCAAACAGGATGAAAGGTTAGATGGTGCCAAATTAAAAATGCTTCAATTATTGTGGCTCATACCGGCATTGCCCTTAACGGGTTTTCTGGTCCTGTCGCTTTTCGGGGGACGCATGGGCAGGAAAATGGTTGCTGCGATCGGCGCGGTTTCAGTAGGGCTTTCGGCCGCCCTTTCGATAATCCTTGGGATAAGCTTCGTTTCAGCTCCAAATTCGGGGCACGCTTACGCACAGGAACTCTGGAGATGGATAGATATAGGCGGATTCAAGCCCGGCATCCTTCTGTACCTGGACGCGCTTTCACTGGTGATGGCGCTTGTTGTGACAGTGGTCGGTTTTTTCATTCATCTTTATTCGGCGCAGTACATGGAAGAGAGCGAGGGGTACAGCCGTTTTTTTGCTTATATGAACCTGTTTGTTGGCTCGATGCTTACCCTTGTGCTTTCGGGCAATCTGCTTCTTTTTTATCTGGGATGGGAAGGTGTGGGCCTCTGCAGTTATCTTCTGATAGGTTTTTGGTACACGGACCCGGTAAACGGGGCGGCCGCCATGAAGGCGTTCATAGTTACGCGCGTGGGCGACACGGCGCTGGCAATCGGGCTTTTCCTGCTTTTTCTGAACCTGGGCTCACTCGACATCCAGACCCTGATGGGTACAGCCGCGCTTAAATGGCATACCGGGGAATCGCTTCCCATTATAGCCGCCGCGCTGATACTTGGCGGGGCCGTGGGGAAATCCGCGCAGCTTCCGCTTCAGACCTGGCTTCCTGACGCCATGGCGGGTCCTACGCCCGTCAGCGCATTGATACATGCCGCCACCATGGTGACGGCGGGCGTATACCTGATAGCAAGGACAAACGTCCTTTTCAGCCTGGCCCCGCCGGTGGAACTTGCAGTGGGAATTATCGGGGCTGCAACCCTCTTAATCTCATCCTTGAGCGCCCTTGTGCAGCATGACATAAAGCGGGTGCTGGCGTATTCCACTATCAGCCAGATCGGGTACATGTTTCTGGCTTTGGGGGCCGGTGCATGGTCCGCCGCGATCTTCCATCTTGTGACGCATGCCTTTTTCAAGGCGCTTTTGTTCCTTTCGGCCGGCGCGGTGATATCCGGGCTGGGCGGGGAACATGACATATTCAAGATGGGAGGGGTCAGGAAACAATCGCCGTTTGTCTTCTGGACGTTTCTGGCCGGGGCCTGCTCGCTTTCGGCCCTTCCCCTGGTGACCGCGGGTTTTTACAGCAAGGGGATGGTCCTCTTTGGCGTCTGGCAATCAAGGCAGGGTGGGTTCTGGCTTTGGGCCGCCGGGCTGACCGGAGCTTTTCTGACCTCCCTTTACACCTTCAGGATGGTATTCATCACTTTTTTCGGCGAGCCTAAAACGGCAATGGTAAAAAAACCGGACCTGCGCGAAATTGCGCCGCTTTTCGTGCTGGCAATACTATCCATCGTGGGCGGCTTTATCGGGCTGCCCCGTTTCCTGGGGATAAAGTCATTTTCAATATTGAATTTTCTGTCATCCGTATTTCCCTCTTCGGCCCGGCTGGAAGGACAACGGGAAACGGAACTGCTTCTTGAGACTGTGGCGTCCATTGTTTCGCTTGCAGGCATATACGTGGCCTACTTTTTCTGGTTTTCCTCCCCTGAATATGCAAAAGAGATAGCGCAAAACCCGGTTGGAAGCCGTATTCGAAAATTCCTTTTCCACGGATGGGGATTCGACTGGCTTTACAATACCCTTTTTGTGGCCCCGTATAAAAAAACGGCAATGGCCAACAGAAATGATTTTATAGACCTCCTCTATTCATTTGTAGCGGGGGTAAACAAATTTTTTCATTACGCGTTCAGTCTTTCCCAGACCGGGAAGGTCAGGCTTTATGCCGCGGCCATCGCGCTTGGGGCCGTAGTCACCATAACGATAGCGCTGCTTTTCTGATTTTTTGATTTCTAACTTTTTTCTTTTAACGGGGTAATTTTTTAAATGATACTGATATGGCTTATAATTGCTCCATTTGCAGGCGGCATACTTGCCTGGGTGCTCGCGAAGGTCTTCTCCCACAGGGAAGGCCACGGGCTTCTCGCAAGATGGGTCTCGCTGCTTGCGCTTGCCGTTGACCTGTACCTGGTGGTCCGTCTTTGGGTGGATTATTCCGTCGGCCTTGGGACCGGGGCGTTCTCCCTGCCCGCGGTCGCAAAAAAACTTCTATACGGTAAATGGTTTGCGGAGGTGCGTGTGCCGTGGATACCCCAGGCCGGCATATCCTTCCATTTGGCGATGGACGGCCTCAGCCTTCTTCTGGTCACGCTTACGATAGTGCTTGGCGTAGTTTCGGTTGCGGCCTCCTGGAGCGAGATCACGGACGGGCCCGGCGCGTTTCATTTCAATCTTCTTTGGACGCTTTCCGGAATAATAGGGGTTTTTCTGGCCCTTGACCTCTTTCTCTTCTACTTCTTCTGGGAGTTGATGCTTGTGCCCATGTATTTTCTTATAGCGATATGGGGACATGAAAGGAAGCTGTACGCGGCGGTGAAGTTCTTTATCTTTACGCAGCTAAGCGGTCTTTTGATGCTGCTTTCCATTTTAGGGCTTTTCTTTGTTCACGGCGGGCAGACCGGTGTTTACACGTTCGATTATACAAGCCTGCTTGGCACATCTTTGCCTCCGGCAACGGCCTTCTGGCTGATGCTTGGGTTTTTCATCGCATTTGCCGTGAAGCTTCCGGCCGTGCCGGTCCACAGCTGGCTTCCGGATGCGCATACGGAAGCGCCGACGGCGGGCAGTGTAATTCTTGCCGGGCTTCTCCTTAAGACCGGGGCCTACGGGCTCCTACGGTTCGCGGTCCCGCTCTTTCCGGCAGCATCGGAAAGTTTTGCCCCCGTGGCGATGGCGCTTGGCGTCATCAGCATTCTATACGGGGCCTTTCTTGCCTTCGGGCAGACAGACCTGAAGAGGCTTGTGGCCGACACCAGCATAAGCCATATGGGATTTGTTCTTCTTGGGATCTATTCCTGGAACAGTATCGCGCTACAGGGCACTGTAATGCAGATGCTCTGCCACGGGATCAGCACGGGGATGCTGTTCGTGCTTGCCGGGGCCATACAGGAAAGGATACATACCCGGGACATGCGCAGGATGGGCCGGTTATGGGAGAAAGTGCCTGTCATGGGCGGGGTGGGAATGCTCTTTGCCCTTGCATCGCTAGGGCTTCCGGGCCTGGGGAATTTCATAGGCGAGTTCCTTGTTCTCCTGGGGGCGTTCCAGGCCAGTCCGGCCGCTTCGGTCATCGCGTCACTGGGGCTTGTATTCTCTACGGTATACGCGCTCTGGATGGTCCAGCAGGTCTTTCATGGAGAGCCTCGTGAACGCTGGGCGCTGCCTGATCTTAATCTGAGAGAAAAGGGGATAGCGGCATCGATGATTGTGCTCATTGTATGGCTTGGCCTGTTTCCCCAGCCGGTCATAAACGCGGCCAGACCAGCGCTTGAGAACCTTCAGAAGGTCCGTGCCGCCGTTTTAAAACAGATTCATCAGTCAAAGGGGGGCGCAGATGAACTCCGCTGATATGCTGGCCATCCTGCCGCTGATACTTATCCCGGCCTCCTCGATAGCAGTAATGCTGTCCATTGCGTTGTACAGAAACCATGGGCTTGCCGCACTGGTCACGCTTGCCGGGCTTGCGGTATCATTTGCCTCCATTTTTATAGCCGCTCCATATGCGCCAAGGGATGTCACCGGTTTATTGGTGATAGACGGCTACGCGCTTTTTTTCATAGGGCTTATATCGGCCGGAACATTTGTAGTGGCCATGCTGGCTTATGGCTACCTGGATAAGCTTAAGGTCGAACGAGAGGAGTTTTATCTGCTTTTGCTGCTTGCGGCCGCGGGCAGCAGCGTCCTTGCGGCAAGTTCGCATTTTGTGTCTTTTTTTCTGGGGCTTGAGAAGA
>JAKAEG010000277.1 GCA_021819985.1 Nitrospirota bacterium
CTTCTGCACCGCGGCCGGCTTCACGCCAAGCCCTATCTGTATGCCTGTCGGCAACTGGGTCTTGTCGGATGAGGAAGTCCCGGGAGCGCTCAGGTCCTCATAGATCAGGTCCTCGAAGTCAGCCCTGCTCCTTTTGAAACCCGTTGTGTTGACGTTGGCCAAGTTGTTGGCGACCGTGTCTATATTGATCTGCTGGGCCTCCATGCCGGTTGCCGCTATCATCAATGACCTTAACATCTTCAAGACCTCCTTATTTTTCCGGCAAATAAAATCTTTTTTAGAATCTGTTAAATCTGCGCCATGTCGTTTACAACTTTGCTGGCGGCCGCATCAAAGGTCTGTATGGTCTTCTGAAAGGTCTCAAACTCCCTTTCAGTGTCTATCATACCGACCATCTCCTTTACCACATCCACATTGCTTGCCTCCAGATAGCCCTGCTTCACCGTGGCGCCGGAGCTGACCACCGCGGCCTTTGAATAGAAAATGCCAGACCCCATCCTCATCATCCCGGTCTGGCTTGACAGGTCCACCAGTTTGATGGTGTCCACCTGCTGCCCGTTCACATACACTCCGCCGTGCGAGCCGATCCTTATGCTCCCTTTGGGAAGTTTTATGGGCCCTTTTTCTCCAAGGACCTTTATGCCGTTAAAGGATGTCAAAAAATCGTCACTGCTCCTTTTCAGATCTCCCCGTCTCGTATAACGGTTCCCCTCAAGCGCAATGAAGCCCTGCCCTTCGATAGAGATGTCCATGGGGTTTGACGTCTTGAAAACGTTGCCCTGAACCATGTCCGTCCGTTCGCCGGACAATGTGCTCAAATCCCTTTCCTCCTGTTCGAGCGTGTTCACCGGCGGGTTTATCAGATAGTCACGAAATGACAAACCTTCCTTTTTGTAGCCTGGCGTGTTTGAGTTAGAAAGGTTCTCCGTTACGCTGTCCATTTGAAGCTGCTTCAGCACCGCACCCGATAGAGCTATGTATATTCCTTTGTACATGCCAAAGGTAATTGCAATTTCAATGCCATTTCAAAAAAAATGCCTGCCCTGTTTTTTAAAAAGGGCTGAAAATCCATTATTCACGGGGTTTTTCCTCACTGGCCGGGCAGTTGTTAACGTGATATTAAAAGATGCATCTCAAAATCGGGAGGGAGGAAAAAAATTCCCTTGTGGCAATATTTACCATCAGCGCCAATTATTTAACGCCCGGATGATGGGTTGCCCTTGCTGGACGGAATATCCTGATGAGATGATAAGAAAGGCGGACGCGCCAGGGCCGCCTCTACCGCACACTGGTCCGGCCGCTTTGCCGCCAGGCGCAGGAAGCGGCTTGCCCCCCCTTAAAGATATCTTGTTTTTTAAGGCCTGTTTTTTTTGTTCAGGTTGAGGATGAGCTCAACTTCGCCGGCGGGGACGGAGAGTATCTTCGATATCTCCCGGGCATCCAGTCCCTTTTCCTTTAGCGCCAGTATCTCGCCGCTGCGATTTATCATTCCTGCGGAGGGCTTTGATGCCATTGATGAATAGATGAGTTTCTCCAAAGCCTCTATCTGTTTGCCGGCCTTCTCCTCGAGAGCCATAAGGAGAGATATTTTCTCGTCTATTCTTTCTTCCAGTTTTTTAAGGTTGTCACTATCAATGCCGGGCTTGCCGGAGGCTGGCTTCAGGGCGGGATTTTTAATTATTTCTACAGTATTCTGAAGGCTTTTTTGGTTTTTCTTTTTCCAGAGCATTTCTTGCGAGCCGGCCAATCTACGGTAATGAAAAAAAGGATCAGACCTCAGACGGTTATATCGATCTTGCCTTTTTCCTTTTCTTCCCCGTCAGACCCCTTACCCTTTTCCCTTTCTTTTTTCTTTTTGGGCAAAGGATTGTCCTCATGCCTTATTATTGCCGGTGTCTGAGAAACATTGTTAACAGGTTCGATGGACATTTCCTTCTCCAGCCCTCCTTCTATGTGAAAAGCATCTTTTCCAGAAGATACGTTTCCTTGAAGGAAGATGTGAGTTCCTCGTATGAACCGGCATCGATCTTCAGAACTCTTTTAAGCTCCTCCTCGCCCAGGTCCAGGTCCTGCATCGGCTCCTTATAGCCTATCCCAAGCCTCGCGCAAAGAGCATCTGCCAGGGAGATGATATAACAGACCCTGGCCGTACCACCGGGTGCTGTCTTGTCCAGTTGCCTCCACCCATGGTGATGCAGAATTACGCCTGAAAGGCCCTCGGAAAAACCCCATTTTTCGGCAAGCATGGAACCCAGCTGTGCGTGGCTGAAGCCGAAGATATCCTTTTCAACCATGCAAAAAGGCAAACGCTCCTCATGCACAAGCTGGACAAGACGCAAGAACTTGTCCGGATGCCCATTGTTCATTATGACCTTGCCCACATCATGCAGGAGCCCGGCTATAACAGCCTCTTCCCTTACGTTCCTGGGCAGACGGGCTTCGTCCACTATCAACCCCGCGGCCAGGGAAACCCCAAGGCTGTGTTCCCACAGCTTCTGCTCGATCAAACCGAAGTTCTTGTAGATATTGCGTGTTGAGACGGCCAGCGCTATTGTCCTTATCGTGTTGAACCCGAGCACCGTTATGGCGTCCGAAACGGTATCTATCTTCTGCCGCAGCCGGAAAAATACTGAATTGGCCATCTGCAGTATCCGTGACGTCAGTGAATTGTCCGACATTATGGCCTGTTTAAGCTCCTCAATGCCGGTGTTTTCGTTTTTCACAAGTTCAAGTATCCTGGCTGCAACAGCAGGCACGGCGGGCAGATTGCCGGTTTGCAAAAGGACGTTCTTGGAATCCGCCCCCCGCCCTTCTATCGATTCAAGAATCATCTTTATGTCTTCGAAATTGAAGGGCTTTTGGATGACCCTTATCTTCTTTGCCTTTACCTGGTTTTCCATGTCACCGTCCAGGGCGGCCCCGGTGAGAAGGATGAACCTGCCGGCCAACTCCGGGTCCGACTGGTTTATCTTTTCAAATATCTTGAACCCGTTCAGGTCCTGAAGAGTGAGATCACAGAACACCGCATTGTAAAAACCGTTGCCTGCCAGTTTCTGCAGCGCCTGCATACCGGAAGACACGGTATCGGCGTCATAACCCAGGAAATCGCTGTACAAATCCAGTATCTCCGCGATCTCCGGATCGTCATCTATGATTAAAATTCTAGCCATTTTCTATTATAATTACCGCCCAAGATACCCGTCAACCCGGCCCGGGGCCGCGCCCTGGCGGACGGAACATCCGGGTCCCGCAGGGGTTCCGCATACATATCTCACAATGGCCTCCGGTATATCCCCGAGAGGCAGAACACTGTCAGCCAGACCCGCTTCAACCACCACCCTGGGCATTCCGTAAATCACACAGGTCTTTTCGTCCTGGGCTATTATCTTTCCGCCCGCGAGCTTAAGGTTTTTAAGCCCCTTTAACCCGTCATTGCCCATGCCGGTAAGTATCACTCCCAGCGACCTGCAGGTAAAGTGTGCGGCAACCGAGGACATAAGGGCATCCACGGACGGCCTGTAGATGAAGTCCCCTGCGCGGCTGATGGCGATGGAAGGCTTGGGCAGTCCGCTGGAAATGCGCATATGGCCGCCGCCCGGCGCTATATAGACCACCCCGCACCTTGCGGTCTCCCCGTCCTCAGCCTCTTTGACTTCCATCGCCGAAAGCTGGTCCAGCCTCTCAGCGAAAGGCTTCGTGAAATTGGCTGGCATATGCTGGCTGACGAGAACCGGGACCGGAAAATTCCGCGGCAGGGAAGGTATTATCTGCTGAAGCGATTTTGGCCCCCCCGTTGAAGTACCGATCGCCACTATGTCCGCGTTTGTGCGGTCGCCGCACACCTCGGCCACAATGCGCATTTCCGTTTGCGGCTGCCTCGCCTGCCTGTTGAACCCGTTTTTCTGGCCGAGATGCTTTACCTTTTCGATCAGGGTCCCTCTTATTTTCATTATGTCCAAAGAGGAGTCCGCAAGGTTCTTGGAGACAAAGTCCACTGCGCCCAGTTCAAGCGCGTGCAGTGTCACCCTCGCCCCCTCGCTGGTCTGGGAACTCAGCATGATCACGGGCACAGGGTTTTCAGCCATTATCCTCTTCAAGGCCTCGATGCCGTCCATCCCGGGCATCTCCACATCCATGGTGATGACATCCGGACGGAGCGCCGCGGCCTTTTCCACCGCTTCCAATCCGTCTGCGGCGGTCCCAACAACTTTTACGCCCGGGTCCGATTCGAGCATCCCGGACAGGACTTTTCGCATGAAGGCGGAATCATCAACAACAAGGACCGTTACCAAGCCAGAACCGCCTTTCCAAT
>JAKAEG010000278.1 GCA_021819985.1 Nitrospirota bacterium
CCCACATGCCGAAGTCCACAGGAGCGCATTTGTTGGTTTGGGCGTTATGGATCTTACACGTGACATTATCAGGCAGCTGGGTCTGCCCGCCGGCGAAAGAGGCGTTATCGTGTCCGATGTAGATGAGGACAGCCCGTCCGGCGAAGGAGGGTTGAGGAGGGGTGACGTAATTGAGGAAGTGGAACGCAGGCCGGTCCGGGCGTTGTCCGATTTCAACGCCGTTGTGGCAAGGTTATCGGGGACCGGGAAACCCGTTCTCCTCCTTGTTAACCGTTCCGGGAAAAGGTCTTACGTCCTCTTAAAACAGAATTAACCATTTTTTTATTTTTTATTTTTCCCTTTTTAATTATTTTTATTGAAGGGCCGGTAATCATAAGAAAAACCCGTAAAGAGGTGGAAAAATGCTGATATTCTTCAGAACTGCAATCGTAATTGTTTTTTCCGCAGCGGGATACTTCCTGGGGCAAAATTACGGCCAGCCGGTCGCGGGTCTTATAATCGGTGCCGCTTTGGGCCTGGCCGCCCTAGTGATCGAATCCTTCCTGAAAAGACTCTCTCTTGGCACGATCATAGGCGGTTTTATCGGGCTTGCCGCGGGGATCCTGTTTGCAAATCTTATTCTTATGCCCTTATCCGGAGTTATCCCCGCCTATTCAAAGGTGCTTTTCGATTCCGTACTCGCCGGGCTCCTTGGGTGGGGCGGGCTGGTGATCGGCCTTAAAAAAGGACAAAATCTTACAGTCCCGGGGCTCTTCAGGATGTTCCGGGGAGAGGCCGAGGAGCAGAACCTGAAGATCCTCGACACAAGTGTGATAATCGACGGCAGGATCGCGGACATCTGCGAATCGGGTTTCCTCGAGGGCAGCTTTATCCTGCCCCAGTTCATATTGCAGGAGCTGCAGCATATAGCCGATTCGCCGGACTCCGTGAAAAGGGGAAGGGGCAGAAGAGGACTCGATGTGCTGCACAGGATGCAGAAAATGACAAACCTAGAGATCAGGATCGTGGAGGAAGACTTCCCTAAAATAAAGGAGGTGGACTCCAAGCTGGTCGCACTTGGCAAGATGCTTGGGGCCAAGGTGGTCACGAACGATTTCAATCTGAACAAGGTTGCCGAACTCCAGGGCGTCTCCGTCCTGAACATAAACGAGCTTGCCAATGTGCTTAAGCCTGTCGTGCTGCCCGGCGAGTTGATGAAGGTCTTCATCCTCAAGGAGGGCAAAGAGGCAAACCAGGGGGTCGCCTATCTGGATGACGGCACGATGGTGGTCGTCGATAACGGAAGGAAACTCATAGGCAAGCACGTGGACGTTACCGTAACCAGCGTCCTTCAGACTACCGCGGGCAGGATGATCTTCAGCAAGACCAGGGAAGATTACGAACGGGAAGAAATGAGGGCCGTAAAATAAAAGACGATTCAGCTGCACCCAAAGATCTCATGGCCCGCAACGATATAGTAGCCATCGTCCCCGCCGCCGGGCTTGGGAAAAGGTTCTCAAACGAAAGGGGTGTTAAAAATAAAAAGACTTTCTTTGAGCTTGACGGAAGACCAATAATAATAAGGACGCTGGAGGTCCTGGACCGGGTGCCTGAAATTAAAGAGGTGATCCCGGCTGTCCGGGATGAAGATCGGGGGCCTCTGGAGAGATTTCTTGAGGAGGGCGGCATCAAAAAGGTCCGCCGTTTGGCCAAAGGGGGAAAAGAGCGGCAGGACTCCGTCTGGAGCGCCCTCAATCTCGTGCCGGCAGGCACAAGCGCTGTTGCCATCCATGACGCGGTGCGCCCTTTCGCCACCCCTCAGTTCATAAGCGGTTTGATAACGGCCCTTTTCGAGCCGGGCGCCATGTGGAACGGTGTCGTCCCCGGCCTCATGCCCAAAGATACGATCAAAGAACGGGGAGAAAACGGTTCCGTAAAAAACACGCTCATTCGCGACGGGCTCATTGCCGTTCAGACCCCGCAGATTTTTTTATATGAGATGCTGTTTCGCGCTTATGAAGCGGCGATGGCCCGCGGCTATTACGCAACCGATGATTCCGCCCTGATAGAACAGACTTCCGGAGGCAGGGTCAGGATTATGCCCGGCCTTCCCGAAAACATAAAGATAACGACCCCCGAGGACGGCATAATCGCCGGGGCCATCTGGAAATGCAGGCAGGGATGAGGACAGATCAATGAGGACAGGGTTTGGTTACGACAGCCACAGGTTTGCCGAGGGAAGGGATTTTATCCTGGGCGGCATCCGGATACCGTATGAGAAAGGGCTGGCCGGGCACTCGGACGCCGACGCGCTTATCCATGCCCTTATAGACGCCATTCTCGGCGCCCTTTGCGCGGGCGACATTGGCACGCATTTCCCGGATACCGATGACAGGTATAAAAATATCTCAAGCCTCGTCCTCCTGGATCATACGGTCCGTATGGCAAAGGAAAAAGGTTTCGCGGTTGAATCCATGGATTCAACCATAATAGCCCAGGCCCCGAAGCTCGCCCCGCATATCGGGCCCATGCGGGAGGTCCTTTCGGAAGCGCTTAACACGGCATTAGTAAGCATAAAGGCGAAGACAAATGAAGGGATGGGATTTATCGGCAGGGGGGAAGGGATAGCTGCCTTTGCCGTCTGCGTGCTTAAACCCGTCTGAATGTAGGGCATGACGTTATTTTTTAGCGTATTTAAGTGTCTTTTGATTTTTCGACGTCATTCCCGCCCAGGCGGAAATCCACTTGCCTCCGTGCCGCCGCCATGTATCTCTGTCCACGGCGCCAGGCACATCCGGCATGACCCACGTCCAGAGCAAGTCAGTATTTTTTCATGAGGATTTTTTTGGCGAGGAATAAATATCCCCCTGAATGAAATTATAGAAAAAGGAGGTCTAACCCGGATCCTTATTGCAAAGTCTCATAGTTTATTCTAAAAAAAATGCACACCTGCCTGCGGTTCCGGTGGGGCTTTCCGCTTCTACTCCATACAATCGAGGTTTTCCTTCTGGCCTCAAGTTTCGCCCTGTAACTTGGCATGCGGCCTTTGCCGGTGTAATGAAGGTTACGAATGGGAAAAGTTACACTGGCCCGCGGACGTTCAATGCAGGTAACATGGCATCTGGATGGAAATAGGCCACGGTAGAGATATCCTGAATCCGTCGCAATTCCTGCAACATATACGATAAACAATTCGAACGACAGGGACATTTGACTTTAAAAATTGCTTCTGATTTAATGTATTCAGACTTACAGGTGCCCTAATGGGCATAAAAGGGAATCCCGTGGAAATCGGGAGCGGTCCCGCCGCTGTAACCGGGGACGAACCTTCGAGATAACCACTGTGCTTCTTTAGGGGCATGGGAAGGTGAAGGTAAGAATGAACCGGGAGCCAGAAGACCTGCCTGGAAGCTCATAGCCTTGAAAATAGGCCTTCTTGTCTTTAAGAGAGGCACGGGCGTGGAAAACCCATTTCAAGGATGAAATTTCAGGGATGAAGAAGCAGGGTGCAATCCCGATGGTCTTAACGGCCATCGGGATTTTTTATTTTTAAAGCCCGATAAGGCGGAAGATTGCAATTGGAATTAAAACGGGATGATGACCCTAAAAAAACAAGGAGGAATTTATGCACATTGAAGACGGGATCTTGCCGCCGAAGGCGTGGGGGTTTTGGTATGGCATCACAATACTTTTCATTATTCCAGGCATAAGGGAAATCAAACGGCGGGTGCGGGAGAACCTGTCATACAAGCCGTTTCTTGCCATGGTCGGGGTTGCCGTTTTTGTGATCTCCGCCATGCATTTGCCGGTCCCCGTGACCGGTTCCTGTTCCCATCCATGCGGAACGCCGCTTGCGGCAATAATTATCGGCCCGTTTGCAACGGCGGTCATATCCGCCATAGTGCTTTTCTTTCAGGCTTTGTTTCTGGGACACGGCGGCATTACCACTATCGGAGCCAATGATTTTTCCATGGGCATAGTCGGAGGAATTTCCGGCTATCTATGCTGGAAACTCCTGAGGCGTTTCGATTCTCCCTTATGGCTGGCGGGCGGCATTGCCGGTTTTGCGGGTGATGTGACGACGTACCTGACATCCGCTTTCGAGTTGGCCTTGAGCCTGCATGGCCATATTCCATTGGTAAAACAATGGATGATTTTCTTTGCGGGGTATGGTCCGACCCAGTTGCCGCTGGCTATTGCCGAGGCCGTTTTCACAGCCGCCGTATTGCAGGTAATGTACAATCGCCGTCCGGATTTATTGCCAGGCGTAACAGACAGGAAAAGATCCGTCAA
>JAKAEG010000279.1 GCA_021819985.1 Nitrospirota bacterium
CCTGATAATTTACTTTTGAAGATCCTGGAAGCCCGCTTCCTTCAATGCCTTGAGCTGGTAATCAAGCTTGTCGGGCTTGTTTTCAGCCCTCTGCTTGTATTTCTGGATGATGTCGCCGAACCCTTCCCTGTAATCCCGTGCGAGGCCTTCATCTGCTCGATCCACTCCTGCCAGAGATTCATGTAAAAACCGTCAAGAGCGGGGGTCGGCGCAAGCACGACGTCTATATTCAGGAAATGCCCGCCGTCCGAAAGCAGCAAATACACAAGACCAAACAGCTCTTTCTTCTCCCCAGATGACAGGTGGTGTATTGCCAGGGAGGAGACTATGAAATCGAATTTTTGGTTGAGAATGTCATCCCTCAACATATCCTGAAAACTGGCCTGGACACAATTTATAACCGTAAACCCTTCCAGGCGGCCTTGGGCCCTTTCAAGCATTGCCGCCGAGCCGTCAACCAAGGTGGCCGAAAGATCGGGATCGACTGTCAGAAGCTCATGGGTCAAAATTCCATCTCCGCATCCCAAATCGAGCACGGCATTGTCTCCCGTATCTTTCCGGTGGTGGCGGAAGAAGGACTTTAAAATCTCAAGCATTCTCCTTCGCTCGACTACGCTTATGTTCGCCTCCCCGATGAACCGCTTGCCGAAATCCGGTTTTGCCCAGTTCGTCTTATCGAATTCCGTCATGGTTTAAAATCCTCATTTCCTTTCTATTTATTGGCAAGGGCAAAGACTTGGAGATGGCTGTAAACATCCAGCGCCTTTTTAAGCATCTCATCCGAAGGGTCCAGCCCCGTTACGCTGCCCTTGGACGCCAGTTTCGACAGTTCAAGGGTGAGCCTGCCTGTGCCACAGCCCAGATCGAGGATCGAATCGGCCTTTTTTATTTCGGCCAGTGCTATCAGGTCTCTTCCCGCATCCGCCTGCGGGGCGCTTCCAATCGAGTCGTACTTATCCGCATCCCACCTCATAAACCCACCTCCTTTAGGGTTCTGGATTTTTTGCAAATAAAAAAGGCCGCGGAGTTTATCCGTGGCCTTCTGGTTTTCGCGTATGGCTGCCTGCTTTTTGCCTACACGGGTCCCTCCGGCCACGGCCCCTTAAGGAGCCATGCGCCATGAAGTTTCCTGACTATAAGCAGCAGACCTTTGCCAAACATGGTTATAAAAATATCAGTTCCTTCCTGGATTGTCAATCTTCCTTTTTATGGCGGAATAACTTGCTATGATCATGAGAATATGTAAAATCCGCCTTTTTTATGAAGATTTTAAAAGCAATATTGGCGAGGGTCAGAATAAGGCGGGATGGTGAAATCCCCTTCAAGCTGGGAATGGATGTGGATGTAAAGATGGCGCGAGAGGAAAAGCCTTGAGGCGTGCCGGCCCTTACGTTGACGGAATTCCGGGGAATCCTTTAAAATCACCCATGCCGGAGTGGCGGAATTGGTAGACGCAAGGGACTTAAAATCCCTCGGGGGCAACCCCGCACGGGTTCGAATCCCGTCTCCGGCATTCTTTTATTTTTCAATTGTTTCAAACAGTTACCGGCTTTTTTCGGAACTAACCCGAAAGTGTCAAAATTGGGTGCATTCTGCACCCAAAATGCACCCAATTTAGGGAAAGTGATTTCTGGTTATCGGGGACTCGACGTTGGACACTGGATGTAAAAATTACGAATTTTCATAAAGAGGCTTCAGGCCTGGAAGCGGCGGAGCCGCCTTCCTTACCCGTTGTTGTTTGTATCGGCTAAAAAGACGTTGCCCGAGGCGTCCACCGCTACCCCGGAGGGGCCGCTGCTCTCAGGGGCAACCGTGGTGATATTATTCATGCCGTTTGTTTGATCAGGGGAGGCTGATCAACGAACCAGTCTGTTGATTCGTAATCAGCAGGTCGTGAGTTCAACCCTCATCCCCGGCTTTTTAAAAAAATCAGGGATTTCGAGGACTTAGAGCCTCGAAATCCCTTTTTTACGCCTTCCGGAAAATAGGGAGAAATGACGGAAAATACCCCCGTTTTGTTATCAAATTGCACTCACCTCCCTTCCGGCCTTGGTTCATTCAAAACTCTGGGCCAAAGATTCCAAAGGCTGGTTCGATATGAAATAATTGGGCTGATACTTCTAATCTCATGGGTGCGGCGGGTTGGCAGGGCTGATGCTCTGACGACCTCTCCAGACCCGACGATGGGACGGAAACGGCCGCGAAGGGTAAGCGTGTCGTTGTTCTGAGGGTCGGGTGAGACTGCATGGAGCGCGAGTTTTTGGAAGACGAAGTGATTATTGTCAATCCGGACGCCGAAGTCGCTCCGGGAAAACTTCGCAGTCGTGAAAAAAGACGAGGAAGAGTCCACCGGCAAGCAGCTTCAAAAAATAGGTAAAACTTTTTTCTCCATCCCCCTGGACAAAAAATCCTCGCAATATCCTGCTTAATTACTCAGCCCTCGACTTCAAGCGGACTGCGCTTCAGCTTACGGTAACCGGCCTTTGTGGGACTTTGGTCGAGCCGAATGTCCACTCGCCGTCCGGGGTATGGGAAGACATGGACCGGTTAATCGAATCCGGCCTCAACCCGGCCCTCGTCAACTGGCGGATGGACTCCATAATCCCCGGATTTCATACCGCCCGGACGGTGCATACGCTTGCGAGGCGGGCCAAAACTCTGGGCCTCACCAGATGCACAATATCCTTCATTACCTTTTATGATCATGTAAAGAAAAGGTGGCCGGAAGGGCTCGAAGCGGAGCGGGATCCGGCGCAGCAGCGGGAGATCGCGAACATGATAAGAGACATCCTGGGCGGATATGGGATCGCTCTCTACGTATGCGCCCAACCCCGGCTATCCGGCCTCATCACGCCTTCGAAATGCATAGACGGCGGATATTATTCCGCCATAACGGGTTTCACCTTTGAGACGGAAAAGGACCCGAGCCAGAGAAAGCAATGCGGCTGCACAAAGAGCGTTGATATAGGCAAATACCGGGCCTCATGCTGGCACGGATGCCGGTATTGTTACGCGACCGGGTACCCGAGTTGTCCGGAAGCCCGTATTTTTGAATAGTTTTTTTCTTTAGAGCTGCGCGCCATGCAGCGGAATGCCGGAAACAAAATACAGTATCAGGCCGGCCACAAAGACAATGAAAAGCATCGCGTACAAGAAGACCCTGGGAAAAGCGTGATCGTCTGTCAGGCGGGGCCAGTCTTCCTCCATGAACGCGAAGCTCACGCCTTTTCCTTCAGTCCAGACGAGATTCCACAGCAGGCCCGCCGGTATGTATAGCGTCGAGGAGGCAAAAATGTTGGCCAGCCATTCCGCGGGGTAGCGGCCGTCGCGGATAAGTATGTAGGCGTCATAGGACCAGCTTACCGTAAACATCCAGAGGCAAGCGGCGACGAAGGTCTGCCGCCAAGGCGTTTTCCTCTTGAATGACCCGTAGATCATGCCTACGGCCCACGGGGCCCCTGCGAATGTGAGGACAGACATGAAAAAAGCGTCGAAATGGTCCCATGTGGGGTCGCCGGAATAAGGCGCAATGGCTACCATGCCGGCCATGGCGATCAGAAAGGTGGCTACCTTCCACGGGACGAAAAGAAAACGCCAGTATTCCCGGCGGCAGAAGGCAAACGACCGCCGGTCCTTCAGATAAAAATAAACGGCCAGCAGGCACGCCGCGCCCCAAAGCGCGGCATAGGCGGCCTTTCCGCAAAAGTCTGGAATCTTAGACCTCCTCAGTCGACGGCAGCGAAATCGGATGTATGCCAGCATTAGTGTTTGCCGCTGCTGTCCTAACGAGCAAACCAATCTGACGATCGGCTCAGCTTACTCCAAAAGTAAATTTTGAGCCAGTGAGGGTGCAAGTAATAAAAAATATTGTCCTTCTGAAGGACAGGGGGCGGCTGCCGCCGCCCCCCGATGGAGTACGTGCTTGGCGTTAAGGAAATTGCGGGCCCGAGTAGGGGAAAAACTGGGGACCCGCTGCGACTCCCACTAATTCGGATACCGTGCCGTCTCCGTTATTCGTCACCCAAACATCGCCGGAGGAGTCGATAGCCACATCTACGGGGTTTTTGCCTACGGAGTATGTTGTAATTGGGTTGCCGGACGAGTTTAATTCCATTACTGTATTGCTGCCGTTATTTGCCACCCAGATATTGCCGGCGGAGTCGATCGCCGCCCCCTTGGGGGCTATGCCCACAGTATATGGCGAAGACGAAGTTGACGGCGCGGTTAATTTAACTACAGTTCCAGCATTATTTGTTGA
>JAKAEG010000009.1 GCA_021819985.1 Nitrospirota bacterium
CTGAAAAATGAGCAAAGATTTTCTTTTCTTTCCCCCTCCGGCTCTATGGCCTGATACTCCCCGCCCATGAAGACGTCCCTGTTGGTTCTTCTGAAATTGAGCGCCTTCCATGTGACATATTGTTTTATTTTTGGATCGTCCGGTCTTTTAAGCAGCGACTCGCAAAGGGCCTCTTTCCCCATGGAAGTCTCCATGGATCCAAGCTCTTTTAGCATGCTTATCCTGGCGTCATAGTCCACCCGCTGCCGGTTGTCGGGGTCCACGAGGGAAAAAGCCCATAATTCCGTCCCCTGGTAAAAATCGGGAACGCCGGGGCTTGCGGCCTTAAGCAATACCTGCGAGAGAGAATTGAACATGCCGTAAAAAGAGACCATATTGGCGAAAGGCGCAAAATCTTTCAGGAAAGGATTTTTGTTTTTTTTGCCGGGAAAGAGTATCCCTTCCATGAAGGACATCAGGGCGTCTTCATAGTCTTTGTCCGGGTTTATCCAACTGGTGTTCACTTTGGCTTCTCTTGCGGCCTTGAGCATGTACTGCTTTACACGCTCCAGAAAGGATTCCGCTTCCTTTCCGTTTAAAAAAACTCCGGGCCAGATCCCAAGCAGCGTCTGGTATATGTGGTATTCCTCATTGGGGCTTGGCACAGGCCTGCCGTCCAGGACAGGTTTTTTCCGTTTGTTGGTCCGTTTCCATTTTTGCAGGGCCTCCCGCCATTGGTGAGGCTTTTCCGTAAGCACATTGAGCCGTGCTCTTACATCCTCACTCCTTTTTGAATCATGGGTGGAGGTTGCCGTTATGGAAAAAGGCCAGTATTTGTTCCGTTCCATATTCTGCCCATGAAAAGCCTCCATGGACGTGCCGAACCGGTCCGGCGAGCCGCCTACTTCATTCAACGAAAGCAGCCTATTATAAATATAGAAAGATGTGTCTTCAAGTCCTTTGGCCATAATGGGCCCGGTCTGCTGCTGTATCTTCATCACGAAATCGAACCACTCCGACTTGTCGTTGGCCGAGAGTTCCGGGCTGTACTCAAGGACCAGGACCTGCCGGATGAAACCAAATACCTGCGCGCTTATGGACGTGTTCATTCGCTGCGCTTTCTTGACCGCCTGCTCTATGTATTTGCGGTCCCGCTCCCCCGCGCCCGAGGAACTTATGTAAGTGCGGTACACCTGATAGCAGGCCATTACCTCTGAAAGCGCCTTTGTCAGGCTGAGGAAAGTGAAATCCCTTGTCGACCTGGACCTTTGCGCGATCATGTACAGACGATGGCAAAGGACGTTGATCTCGCCGGACATTGAGGAATCCATTACCTGTTTTTTGGCCTGATAGGTAATGGCCGCGAAATTGAGCCGCTCGCCTATGAACCTGGAATATATATCGTCCATCCCGCGGGCGTTTTCCATTTTTATGAATATGCCGTTCAGGGAATTCAGGAAATTGTATCCGGTAGTGCCGCATAAGGGCCAGTCCTCCGGTATACGCTCCCCTTTCAGGAGTATCTTCTCTCCCACTATGTAGAAAGGAATCAGCGGCGGCTTCTGGAGGAGTTCCGTTTTCAGAGAGGCCCTCCTGGCCTGCGCTTCCTCCTCGGACAGGGTGGAAAGCACAGCGCCTTCCTGCAGGTCCCGAAGGTATTCGGCCGGATTATAGAGGCCGTCCAGATGGTCCACTCTCAACCCCGTTATCCTTCCCTGCTTTATTAAATCAAATATGAACCGGTGGCTTTCATTAAAGACGTCCGGGAGTTCCGGTCTTATCGCGGCCAGATGGTTTATGTCAAAAAACCTGCGATAGTTTATCTCTTCGGTCGCTACCATCCAAAAAGACAGCCTGTATGGCTGGCGGGAAATAAGCTCGTCCAGAAGATCGAAACTCCTTGGGTCGCTTTTTATTCCGTTAAATAAGTTTATGTTGCCGTCGATGAACAGGCGGACATCGGCTGAAGTTTCATAGAGCGCCGAAAGCCTCCTTTTTATCACCTCTTTTTCCCGGTTTCTCTCCCGTTTTTTCTCGAGGTCCCTTTCGGAGATCCCGGGCAGATGCCCGAGCGCGGTGATCACGCTCATCAGTTCCTCATAAGCCTGTGTCCCGCGGATATTGCTTTCAAGTTCGCCCAGCCCGTGCCTTAATATCAGCTCGTAAGAGCCCGGCTCAACCGGAAGCAGGTTCTCATAACAGGCAAGGAAAAATCCTCCTTCCCTGAAGCTGAGTTGTATCTCCCCCATTTCGAGCGCCTTGCCGTATTGCTCTCCCAGGATGGGAAGAAGGACCCTGCCCCTGAGAGTTTCGAGAGATGCGGACCAGTCGATATCAAAGAAATGGGCATAAGGGGAACTCTGCCCGTTTTCAAGTACGCTCTGCCACCAGGGATTGTCCCCGAGGATGCACATATGATTGGGGACAATGTCCTGGACCTGCCCCATTTCGTGCCTGGAAAGTTCATCCGTGAAAGATTCGTATTCATCGTTGGTGCCGACCTCCGAGTTAAGCTGGTCATACCTGACAATGTCATAGCCGTGAAGGCTCCCGGGAGCCGACCTGAGATAGGATGAGGAATAGATATCGGTAATCCCAAGCTCATTGAGATACGGGACGATCTCGCGGGCCCGGTTGAAAGGAAGCAACCGGTTGAACTGCAGCCTGCAGGTGCTCACAGGCACCCTGAAGATCTCCCTGGTTTTCATTGTCTCTTCAGCTTTACTGCCCGGTTTGGTTTCCGTTTTAAACAGGCCCACGCAGCGCCTCGCCGGTATTGAAATAAAGGTCCTCTCCAAGCGCCCTGAACTCCTCGTCCCATTGCTGCCACTCTTCGCCCTTACCGGCGGCCTTCATCTCCCTGTAAATTGTATGTGCCAGTTCGTAATACAGGTTTTGCTCATCCCAGAGGTTTATCTGGAAAGGCAATGTGGACGCAAATTTCACAAGCGACCTCAGTTCCTTTATATACTCGATCTTTTTCTCTTTGCCCAGGGCCGCAAACAGACCTTTCACTCTTTCCTTCAGGACAGTCTCTATCTCGCGGGTCGGCTCCAGTCCCCAGCCCGCAAGCACTTGGCACAGGTCCTCCGCCTTTTGGATATTCACTGGGTTTTCCCTGACCGCCTTTTCGATCTCCGGGACCAGCGCCAGTTCGGCCGCGGTCAGGAACGGTTTGGGTATAGGAGCTTTGAAATCCCTTAAAAGGTCCATCAGGAAACGGTCCCGCTCGTATATTTCGGCATACAGACGCATCGAGTCTTCCAGGGTTTCCTTCACCGCCGCCTCCAGGACCTTCCTCTGCTCATCCAGGAAAAGGTCCTTTATCGAATAGACCCCGGAATTGAATTTATCTATTTTCTTGAACTCCTCCGGGGAAACCCCGTCATTAGAAAAAAACTCTTTGACCGTTTTTTTGAATTCCTCATATTCCTGGTCCGTGCCGTTTTCCACGAGCCCGCAGGTGATCTCGTGCCCGCTTTTTTTAAGGACGGCAAACTGCCAGGTCCCATCATCTCCAGTAATGCGGGAGCGCACGTTTATCTTGCCTACAGCCATTCTGGCCGAATCGGAATCCAGGACCTTGTAATCAATTTTCTTCACGTCATAACAGTAAAGTCCCTGCTCACCGGCATAGTCCTCAAAAAGAGAGCTGATGGCGTAATGCACGGCGACCTTACCCAGATCGATCATTTTGACCTTCACCTGCCGCTCGTAAAGCTCGGCCCCGCCTCCGGCCTCTTTGACATTGCTTTTAGCCCTTGAAAGTATCCGGAGGAATTGCCCTTCAAGGTCATCTCCTTTTAACTCCCTTCTGAGTTGAAGGGCCCTGCAGGCGTACTGGAGCACCTGAAGGGTCTCGATACCCGAAATATCATCGAAAAACCAGCCGCAGCTTGTAAACATCAGCATCGCCTGCCTTTGCATCTCCAGAAGTTTTATGGCATCTATACGCTGTTTGGGGCCTGATTTTTTCGGGGCGTGCCTGTCCAGGAAATCCGCAACCTTTGCTTCAGAGCGGTCAAGGACCACGCCTATGTAGCCGTCCCTGGCCTGCCATGGGTCTTTGAAAAGAGGTTTTGCCAGTTCCTCAAAATCCTCCGCCAGCCGGCCGGAAAGCCAGTCCAGCGCGTCACGCAGAGGGGTCCTCCATTGCTGGTTCCACCCATGGTGCGCTCCGATCGAGCAGCCGCAATCAGAGCGCCACCGCTCCACGCCATGAAAACAGCTCCAGGAGGTGTTTTCCTTTATTCGGGCTTCCCACGTAGGCGGATTTTTTTCCAGGTATTCCCCATAGTTGACCAGATTGGCCAGATTGTTTTTTTTGATGTAATCGAGACAGTAGGCAAGGGCCATATCTCCAAACTGGCTGTGATGCCCGTAAGATTCTCCGTCCGTGGCTATAAGGGCCAGTTCGGGCTGGTCTCCGCCTGTGAATATCTGGGTAAGCCTGTCGGCCAGTCTGACTCCATTTCTCAAAAGGCCCTCGAACGCAACCCCTCTGGAGGCGGGCCCGTTATAGAAAAATACGGTTATGCTTCTGCCCAGGGGAAGTTTGACAATATAGGGCATTCTGGTATTTATGGAATTTTCGTCCACAGGGGTCCATTGCTCCTGCCCCGGGGCTTTTACCATAAGGGCCTGCCCGGGGGCCAGTATGGTGAATTTGATCCCTTGGCTGGCAAGTACTTCCAGGGTCTCCGTATTCACAGCCGTCTCAGGCAGCCACATACCCTCCGGGTCTCTTGAAAAACGATGCCTGAAATCCTCGATTCCCCAGATCACCTGGGTAATTTTGTCCCGTCTCGAGGCAAGCGGCATAATAATATGGTTATAACACTGGGAGATCGCGTTTCCATGGCCGGAATGCTCTTTTATGCTCTGTCTGTCGGCCTCGATTATTTTTTCATAGGCGGGTTTCGAAAATTCCTCAAGCCAGCTAAGCAGCGTAGGGCCAAAATTGAAGCTTATCCCTCCATAGTTGTTGCCTATATTGATTATCTTATGTTGATCGTCCAGTATCCTTGCGTAGGCGTTTGCCGCATAACATTCGGTGGTGATGCGCTCATTCCAGTCGTGATAAGGGCGGGGGCTGTCCTGGACCTCGATGGCCTCAAGCCATGCGTTTTCCCTTGGCGGCTGATACATATGGGCATGGATAACAATATACTGATTGTCCAAACGTGAATACCCTCTCTTTTTTCCCTTGGAAATTTCAGCCAGGCTGTAAAAAAACTCTATTGTGCTTTTGTCTGTCATTCCCGCGCAGGCGGGAATCCATTTAAAAACAAGTCAAATTGGATGCCCGATTAATACCTCGGGCATGACGTCTAAAAAATTTTCTATTTATATATTATTGCCCGTTTTGATATCTTTTTCTTTTCCTTTTTCTTTTTCCGTTCTTAATAAAACGGTTTCGTAAGGCCCGAGGCTAATACGCCCGTCATTGCCAGGCGTGGGGCCAAGCAGGGCGGACCACAAACCCGGTGCCTGGCCGGGTTGAACGGCGGGTCCGGGCGGGAAGGCAACTGCCTGACTTCCCGAAAGATTGAAACCCGCAAATACATATCCGCCTTCGGACCGCCTGGTAACAGTAAGTACATTTCCCTGCAAGCTGGCCGAAATGCTCCGCCTTTCGGGCGCGCTCAATGCCTGTACCTCTTTGCGCAGTGAAATAAGTTTTTTATAAAAGTTGAACAGCTCCGAATGGACCCCAGGGTCTTTTTTCTTTCTCACCTCGGGATTTATCTTCGAGATCAGAAAAGTCTCCACCGATTGCGGGTCGGGCACATCGCCATCCCATCTGAAGGCAGAAAATTCTTTCCTCCTGCCCTCTCTTACAGCCTTAACAAGCGCCCTGCCGCCATGACTTACAAAATACATAAAGGGCGCTTTTTCCCCATATTCCTCTCCCATGAACAAAAGAGGGATGTACGGCCCAAGTAGGACAAGCGCAGCCCCGAGCATGAGCTTTTCCGGGGGAAGCAGGCTGCCAAGCCTATCGCCAAGAAGCCTGTTGCCCACCTGGTCATGGTTCTGGCTGAATGCCACGAATTTATCGGCCGGGATGTCCCATGAAAGGCTGCCGTGATATTTTTTTCTGTATCCGGAATATTGCCCCGTATAGACAAACCCCTCCTCGAATGACTTGAGGAGGTCCGGCTGGCCGGAAAAATCCATGTAATAGCCGGTCTGCTCTCCGGTCAGAAGCACATGCAGGGCATGGTGGAAATCCTCGTTCCAATGCGCGTCCGCTCCATAGCCGCCCATAAGGGGGGGCCTTATGAACCGGGTATCATTCCTGTCTGATTCAATGAAGAGGTAAAAGGGCCTGCCGGTCAAATTTTCAAGCGCATCCATTCTGCGCCTCAGTTCCTCTATTATGTGCGTAGGGCTTTCATCGAAAATCCCATGCACGGCATCCAGCCGCAGGGCGTCCATGTGGAACTCACGGCCCCAGTAGAGCGCGTTTTGCAGAAAAAATTCGCGCACAGGCCCGCTTAAAGGCCCGTCATAGTTAATCGCCGCCCCCCAGGGTGTTTTATAATTACCGGTGAAATAAGGGCCGTAATCGGCAAAATAGCTGCCCTCAGGCCCAAAGTGATTGTATACCACATCCAGGACCACGGCTATGCCCGCGCGGTGGAGGGAGTCGACCAGCTGCTTTAGTCCATCAGGCCCGCCATAGGAATTTTGCGGGGCATATGGATAGGCCCCATCGTAACCCCAATTCCTCTCACCCGGAAACTGGGCCACAGGCATAAGCTCCACCGCGGTAATGCCAAGTTCTTTAAGGTAAGGCGCCTTTTCGGCTGCGGCAAGGAATGTGCCCTCGGGGGTAAAGGTCCCTACGTGAAGCTCATAAATTATATACTCCCTGAGAGGCGGACTTTTCCAGCCCGCATCCCCCCATTCGTAGCCCATCGGGTCCGTTACTTCCGAAGGGCCGTGTACGCCCTCCGGCTGATAGCGCGATGCCGGATCGGGTCTTTCAAGTTTTCCATCCAGAATATAAAGATATCTCGTGCCCGGCCCGGCCCCGGGGACGAATGTTTCAAAAAGATCACCGTCAGCTTCGGCCCGCTCCATCGGGAAGAGCGAAAAATCCCCACCAGGCCGGATCATTTTGACATTGACCCCGCCGCAATTTGGGGCCCAGAGCCGGAAAAGAACGCCTCCTGGCTGCGGATGCGCTCCTTGTATGGGATAATCTTTTTTTTGTTTTTGACCTGTCCGCGTTTTTTCATGGAGGGCCGGTTTTTCTTTCAGCAGGGACTTGCTAGCCAATCTCGATTACCGCCTTGCCGGCGTTCTCTACGCCGATACATATCGAGAGGTAATCTCCAATTTGCCTTGTGATCAGGAAATTGTTCCTGATGTGTTCGCGCGCGGCCTCTCCCATCCTTTTAAGCATGTCCGTGTTATTGAGATATTGTCTTATCCTGAATGCTGCCCCTTCTTCCGAATAGACCAGAAAGCCATTGATCCCGTGGACGATCTGATGCGGTATGCCGCCGACCGCCCCTCCAATTACCGGCTTGCCTTTCCACATGGCTTCAGACACCGTAAGGCCGAACCCTTCCTTAAGGGATTTCTGGAGCACAACATCGGCAAGCCTCTGGAGGGCATTTATCTCTATGTCACTGAACGCGGGCAAAAGAAGTATTCTTATGTCCGGGTCGCCTTCGGCGAAATTCTGGACCTCAGCCAGGACCTCCTCGCCTTCCGGGTCGTCCTTGGCGGGGCTTCCGGCAAGCACCAGTATGCAGTCGTTATATTTTTTTACCATCCGGTAAGCCTTTATGACTCCGATCGGGTCTTTGAACCGGTCGAACCTGGAGACCTGAAGTACGATCGGCCTGTCCGGAGGAAGATCGAATTTTTTGGCAACTTCGCTGATCTCAAGGGCGGTAAGCTCCCTGTTCTTGTCGCTTAGGGGGTCTATGGAAGGCAGCACGACGAATTCATGTATGGGCAGCTGCAACGCGAATTTATCCACCGAAAATATGGAGGACTCATACAGGCCGGCATAGTCCGTTATGCGCTGGGCGACATCCGGTTGCGGAGTGGACATATCTATATGGCAGCGCCATATCCAGTGCCCGTTCTGCCTGAATTTTATAAGAGGGACGGGCTGCGGGTCATGGATGAAAACGAAATCCGCCCCCAGGTCGATATTCTGTACGTTCTGCCTGTTTATCTCAAAATGATAATCCCACATTTCCTCTGTGAATGTTTCCGGGTTGCCCTGCAGTGCATTATGTATTTTCTTAGTGATATCAAAGAAACGGTTGTCTCCTTCTATGACTTCCCACCTGCCGTTTATGCCCATGCTGTTTATTATGGGCATTATACGATGCAGGAGTTCCGCCACCCCCCCGCCGGCCTTTGTGGAATTTACGTTCAGGATGCTCCGGCCCTTGAGCCTGCCACCCAGAATTTTTAAAAGCTCAATCTGCCCTTTTGGCGCTATGCCGCGATATTGGCTCAACAACATTTTTTATCCTACCTCGATCTCATCTCTCAGGGCATTTTCTATAAGGCTGACTATCTGGTCCCTTATACCCTCGATGCTGTGCATGAAGGGATCGATGCTCCTGATATGGAGCGCCAGTTCCTTTTTGCCAAGAGTGTCTTCCACCCATTTCGAAAAATCGTCTATCCCGGCTGGCACCCTGCTTCTGCCCTCGAAAAAATGATAATAAATGGACTGCTGGTCAACAAAGCGCATGGCCATAAGGAACTCAGCAAGATTGAGCGCCCTGAAACCGGCAGGGAAGACCACCGTAACCGACTCCTGGAAATAAAATTCCTCACCCGGCAGAACATTGCCCGGGTCACCGTACTTCTTTATATACCGGGAAATGGAACCAAGAAGCTCCTCCCGAAGGCTGTCCAGCGAGGCGGTATCCCTGAACGGGTCTATATTGGAGAGGTTCTCCGAGAGGACCCTTGCTTCGAGTATTGCGCCGACCCACTGGGCAAAATCGTTGGTATATTCCAGTATATGACCTTTGAAAAAAAACTCGTAGGTGTGATGGTATATGGAGTTGGCGCTCGCCGAACCGATAAGCTCATGAAGCTCGGTAAGGTTCCTTGCTTTCCTGCCGGTTGCCATTATCAGCTTCCGGCATTCCCTGAAATCAAACCGGCCCTTTTCACCGTTTGAAGGCAATTGAGGGTCCGCCCTTTCCTGAAAATTCTGCTGCTCCATCTATTTACCCCCTTTCTTAAAGATACTACTATGAGAGCGCGGATTTTTAAATATGTATTAGAACCTATCTCAAAATTGCTTCCGGCTGCAAGAGGTTTTTAAGAAATCGCGGCATACGGCGTCGAAAAAAGAAAAATCGTCCTCAAGGCAGCGCTGACTGTTTGGCCGATGAAAATAAGTGATTCAAAGTGGATGCCCGATTAAGGTCCTCGGGCATGACGTCTTAAATCTTTTAAGCCTGCCCTCGAATTCCTTAGTAGGGGGTCATTCCCGCATGTCGTCAGCGGGAATCCATTTTGACGTTGCGCCTCCGGGC
This sequence comes from Nitrospirota bacterium, assembly GCA_021819985.1. Classification (GTDB taxonomy): domain Bacteria; phylum Nitrospirota; class Thermodesulfovibrionia; order Thermodesulfovibrionales; family JdFR-88; genus JAKAEG01. The sequence goes on from JAKAEG010000009.1 coordinate 9,510, forward strand.
GATTTCCCTTTTTCTACTTGTCTGACCAGATTTCCGCTCTCTTTCGCTTCGAAATCAATTTTGAGATAGATTCTACGAGTTTTGTATAATGATGAATGAGGTTTTTATTTTTTCCCAGGATCTCCGGCAGGGCGCTTGCGGCCGTTTCCATGGTCCTCATTTTTTTCTTCTCCCCGTCCGGGCATGCTTCCGGTCTTCCCGCCGCCCCGACAGGGCTTATAAATGGAAAGAACGTCTCCAGGCTTTATTCAGAAGTGAATTCAAAAAACCTGTCCACGGGGGAGAGGATCGCATGGTTTGCCCGCCGGTTCATAGGCACGCCTTATGACCGGGACCCTTTGGGGGAATATGTGACCAGAAAGACCATTGTGGCCGACGACAATGTGGATTGCATGTATCACGTGTTCCGCTCGGTGGAACTGGCCCTGGCAGGCACTCCGGCAGGCGCGGAGAGACTTGCTCTCATAATGAGGTTCAGGGACGTGGGGAGGCTTTCGCCCAATGGGGAGGTCCTGAACTATGACGACCGCTATCAATACGGGCTTGATATGGTCCTGTCCGGCAAGTGGGGCAAAAACATTACGGGTTCTCTTGGAAAAACGGAAACGGTCCCGGCCTCACCCCGTTTTGCCAAAGAAGGGGTATCTTCCGTTCAGGTCCTGCCCAAAAAAGAGATCGGACAGGCTTTAAGAAAAACAATGTTTAAAAGCGGGGACCTCGTTTTTTTCGTCAAAGACCCCGCCAGGAGGGTTGTTGGTGAAGTGATCGGCCATATGGGGATACTGGCTGCGCAAGGCGGACAAATCTGGCTGATCCATGCGCACGGCACGAAAAAAATGGGCGGAGCGGTAGCCCAGACCCGTTTTGGCGATTATGCCAGATCGATGCCTTTTATCGGCATTATTGTCACTCGCCTGGATTAGTTAGACACCTATCTCAAATATCAAATAGGCTCTAAAGATAATTTTTTAAAAAGGAACCCAAGTGAACCCGCCGCAGTACAACATCAGCATCGGGGAGAAGATCAGCCGTGGACCTTTTCGATTATCTCCGGGTACTCTTTTTTGAATTCGGGATAGCGCCTTCCAAGAAAAAGCTTGATGGCCTTGAGTTCGCTTTCCATATCGTCCATCCTTTTAAGTGATTTCTCATATTCGGAAAGCTTCTCTTCCAAAGTAGCGATCTCTTTTTGCAGAAGCCCTATGCTCTCTCTGAGAATTATCTCTTCTTTCATGGCGCTCCTTTATTACTTCCGTTTGGAGAATTTCATCTTTTTCCTCAGTTTGCCATGTTTGTGCTTGGACATTTTCTTTTTACGCCATTTGACAACACTACCCACCTCATCACCTCCTTCAAAATAAAAAAATTATTCCGGGCGGGGCCCCGCCCCATTGACAGCCTAAATTATACACCTTTACAGTGGGAAAGTTTCAAATAAAACCCTTGCCTTGGCCTGGTCCATAAAGGCCTCAAGCTGTATCGTGGTGGTCGCGGATTCCGTGCCGTCATACGGAATGCTTATCGTGGGCACATTGTAGTCCCTGCTTACCCCTCTCATGAGCGCGGTCACAATGGTGCCCGGCATGCAGCCAAACGGCATCGCGTTTACGATACCCGCCACTCCCTTTCCGGCCAGGTCCACCGCCTTTCCGATGCTCAAAATGGTCTCCCCCTCGAAAGAGTCGTGCACATAAGGGGCTGCCTTCTTCATTATCTCACGGGTCTCCGGCTCCCTGATGCTCTTAAGCGAGCTTTTAAAATGCCTGTGAAACCGCTTCTCCACCCTTTTCTGGAAGAAGCGCTTGAGTGATATCTCGATAAACGCGGAGCGGTCTTTTTTGGCGCGCGCTTTCCTCAACCCCATAAGATTCACGTAATAGATCCATTCTTCGACCGGGGCAAGCCAGACCTCTCCGCCCAGCCCTTCTATCTTCTTTACGAGATCCTCATTCGAAAAACGGTTCGAGCGGACGAATATCTCGCCGACAACTCCGATGAGAGGCTTTTTGATTTTGATTTCAGGCCCATTTCCGTTTTTTATATGCTCAAAATCTCCCCTCATCCGGGTGAGCACGTTTTCAAGTCCATTCCCGTTTTTGCCGTTTCCCCTGACCGCATCGGATATGCGGGAAAGATAATGGTCGTAAAGCTCCTCAGCCGCCCCCTTGCCGGTTTCATAAGGGCGGCTTTCGTGCAGGCATTTTATGAGCAACTCTATTGCGACTATGCCTTTCCAGCCGTTAAGGGCAAAGTCCCTGCCCATGATCCCAAGGTCCCGGTAAAAACCCGCATCCTGATTGGGAGCCAATATCGAGACCTCCGGAAGCCCGATGCTCTCAAGCACCTGCTTATGAAACACATTATACTGGCCAAACCGGCAGGGGCCGGTCCCGGACGGTATGAAAAACGCGGACTCCTGCGGGTTGAAATCAGTGCTGTAGACCTTCTTCAGCATGTCGCCCGTCGTGACCATAAAGGGATAGCATTCCTTGCCGGAAACGAACCTGGCGCCAAGCTCGATCGTCTTTTCATCAGGCGCGGGCAATACCTCCGAATGCACTCCGCACTTCTGAAGAGCCGCGCTCAGGGCAAAGGCATGGTCGGACATCCGGGGGATATACACAATTTTATTTTCTCTTCTATTTTTTCCGGGCGCTGTTTTTGACTGGATGCGGGAAAGGACGTTTCCTGCGGGTTTTTCTTTTTCCCGTTTTTTTCCCCTCAAAAAACCCTCCACGCTGTCCAGATATGCCTCCAGGCGGGTCACCGCGCCCGCATCCGCGCTGTGCTCATCTATCTCTATATGCAGATAAGGTTTTTGTTGTTTTTTACCTTCTAACTCGCTTTTCAGGTATTTAAGGATGAAGGAATCCGGCCCGCAGGAGAAGTTGCCAAGAAACACCGGAAAAAGAAGAGGATTTCCCTTTATGTATCTTGCTGCCTTAAGTATCCTTTGGCCGCTCCTCCAATACAACTGCGGCAAATCCCCGGAAATACTCACTTCCTCCAAAGGAAGAAAATCCATTGGAATGGAGGTAACGCCAAGCGTGGCCAGCTTTTCAGGGATCTCCAGGTTCATGCCCCTGTCAAACGCGTTATAGCTTCTGCCCATAATTACGACAGCCTTGCCTGTCAGACTTTTGAGCGCCTCCCGCCCTTTTTTAAGGATGGACTCATCAAAACCCCTCTGCTCCTGCCTGGCCTTCATTAACGCGGTTTTGAGGACATTTTTTTTCACGCCGAACCTTTTACAGATCGTCTGACCGAGCAAAGCCATTAGCTGGCCGTCCCCTTTGCCAAGATCAATAGGCGGGGCGATCATTTTTTCTTTCAGGCCCTGCAAGGCGACAGCCGCAACATACGGGATGGTTTGTGTTTCGGGGCACGCCTGCCCGCTTTGGAATTCGCTTCCGGACGGGTTCATGTTTATAAAACTTGGCAGAAATATCGCGTCCAACTGCTTCTGCAAAAGATATTTTATATGCCCATGCGCCACCTTGACGGGAAAGCACCCTTCCGACAGGACGCTTTCAAGCCCCAGGTTGATCACCTCACGGTCTGTCCTGGGTGACACTTCCACATTTAAACCGCATTCCCATAACAAGGTGCTCCAGAATGGCAGCTGGTCCTCGAAATAAAAAATATAGGGCAGGCCGACCGTTGGACGGCCAGTGATATGGGTGTAATTCGAATGCGATTTCCAGAGGAGGTCTTCCCTGAGGGCAAAAAGATCGTCAGATTTTGATCTGGAGCCGGCTGTTTTTCGCCTGATATCGTACTTTTCGCACCGGCCTCCATAGTGGAGATTTCCGTTTTCGCCCTCGATCTTCACCTTATTTATTTCGCATACGTTCGGGCAGCCCTTGCACTGAAAAGTAGATATGCTGTAAGGCCTTCCGGCCAGCTCGAAACCCTTGAAGATGGTATGGCCCGGGCCTTCCGTTTCCTTTTTGGCGATCAGGGCCATCCCTATTGCGCCCGTTACGTCGTGGTTCGGGGGGACTATGACCTCCCTTCCAAGATATTTTTCGAACGCGGCGACCACCGCCTTGTTATAAGCCACACCCCCCTGAAAGAGTATCCTTTCACCAATGGGCTTTGACGCGACCACGCGGTTTATATAGTTTTGCACAATGGAATAGGCAAGCCCGGCCAGAAGGTCGTCCTTCTGTGCTCCTTTCCCCAGGTTGGCCATAAGGGAATTTTCCATGAATACGGTGCACCGCTCCCCGAGCCTGAGCGGGCTTTGGGATTTGAAAGCACAGGCCGCATATTCTTTTTTGACCGGGACATTGAGTTTTTCAGCCTGCTCCTCGATAAAAGAGCCCGTGCCCGCGGCGCAGGCCTTGTTCATCTCGAAATCCACAATTACGCCGTCTCTCAAGCTTATGTATTTCGAGTCCTGCCCGCCTATTTCAAATATCGTGTCCACCTCGGGCTCGATGCAGGCGGCTGCGGTGGCCTGGGCGGTTATCTCGTTCTTTACTACATCGGCCCCCACAAAGTCCGCTATCATGTAACGGCCCGAGCCTGTAGTGCCCACCCCTGCTATCTCCACTTTGTTGCTCAACCGGCCCAACTGGGATGAAATGCTCAAAAACCCTTCCCGGACGGCCTCTATCGGCCTGCCGGCCGTCATAAGGTAGCACCTGGCCAGCAGCGTCCCAGAACTGTCGATCACCGCCAGGTTGGTGCTTATGGAGCCGATATCTATCCCCAGCCACGCCCGGATTTTTTCGTTATCCTTTCCCCCTTTCCCTTTGGGAGAGGGCAAGGGTGAGGGGATATTGGAAAATCGTGAGGATGAGAGGTCTGGGCATTGATGCCTCTCGCTGAAATTATCACCCGGCACAATCAGCGGCTTGTGGCCGCCGGTATTTTCCTTTTTTTCTTTCTCAAGAAAGTCCGCCAGAAGCCGGATGTTAAAAGCTACCGGCTTTGCACCTTTTTCCTCCAGGGCCTTTAACGCCGCGCCCCAGGCCCCCATAAGGCAAAAATCCTCAGGGACGAAGAGGTCATCGATCGAGAGGACCTCTTTAAAGGCCCTCACCATCGCCTGGTTTGCGGCCACGCCGCCCTGGAAGGAAACGGGCCTCTTTAGTATCCTGCCCCTCATTATCGAGCCCCTGAAGTTCCTGGCGACGGCAAAGCAGAGACCTGCCACGATGTCCTCAACCGGGGTGGCTATCTGCTGCAGATGGATCATGTCCGATTTGGCGAAAACGCTGCACCTTCCGGCGATCCTCGGCGGATTTTTGGTTTTGAGGCCGAGATTGGAGAACTCCTCGATTGAGAGGTGGAGCCTTTCGGCCTGCTGGTCCAGAAAAGAACCCGTGCCCGCCGCGCAGACGGAGTTCATGGAAAAATCCTCGATGGCCCCGTCTTTGAGGAGGATGAGCTTTGAGTCCTCTCCGCCAAGCTCAATAATGGCCCTGATCTCCGGATGTAGTTTAAGGATGGCCGCGGCCTGCGCAACGACCTCATTAAGAGGGGCAAGCCCCATCACCTGGGCGGCAAGCCTTCCGGCGCTTCCCGTAATTTTCAGTGAGATATTTTTGTTTAATGTATTTTTATTTGACGATTGGGAAGCCTGTCCGCTGCCCGTCAGGTTTAATGAGATCTCATTGAGGAATTTAAGGGCGGTTTCAAGCGGCCGGCCCCTGTGTTTTTCATAACGGGCCACAAGCTTTCCGCCTTTTTCGTCCAGTACCACCAGCTTGACGCTTACGGAGCCCGCGTCAAGGCCCGCATAATACATTTAGCCTATTTAGCCTCCAGGGAAAAATAAAACAAAAACTATTCTATACGAAAAAGGATATCAAAACAGCGCGTGTATTGCCATTAAAAGTCAAAAAACTGACATTTTTTGTCACAGCCCGGAATTACCGGATTGCATCTTGTTGATTATACAGCAATTTTTTTTGGCATGAATCCTGCACTAATTTAAATGTCTTCATGATGCGATAAAGGGAGGCGGTTAAAGTTTTTGGGATAATTTCCCGATAGTTTTAAAGTGCAGGCCGATTTATAAACGGCAAACAAAAAAGGAGGAAGCAAATGTACAAGGCATTAAGCAAGGCAAGGGATGAAAAAGGTTTCACGCTCATCGAGCTGTTGGTCGTTCTGGCAATCATAGGTATATTGGCCGCCATAGCCATACCGGCGTATATGGGGTATATGGCGAATGCCAAGAAGCAGGCTGCTTCTACCAACTATGATGCGGCTGTGAGGTACGTACAGGCCGAGATGTCCAAGTATTCATATGCTCCGGGTACCGTGACAACGGGCGCGGTTGGAGGCCTTCTGGCCGGGTCAAAGAAAAATAGCCCCTGGAATTCCGCCCTGCCTGCTTTCGAAAACACCGCCGCCGCTCCGGGCGTAGGACAGGTCGCGATATACGGCCCCACATTAACAAGCTCGAGAGATAGTGTGTCGGAAGCCTGCGCGGACGGTAAGCCGATAGAAATCCAAGCCAACACTGATGGAAAGACCCCGGCAACAGTAAACATGACCACTACCCTGAACTGCTCAGCTCTTTAGTTGATTAACTTTCAAAGAGGCGCGGCAAAGACCGCGCCTCTTTTCTTATGACGTGATCATGGATTATCATTATGCGGATGAATAAAAAAGGTTTTACACTCATAGAGCTTCTGGTCGTTCTGGCAATCATAGGTATATTGGCCGCCATAGCCATACCGGCGTATATGGGATATATGCAGGGTGCCAAAAAACGCGCCTCCTATGAAAACTATGACAACACAATAAGGTACGTTAAGGCCGAGATGTCCAAGTGGTCATATCAGCCCGCCGGTGTAACAACGGGTGCGGCGTTATCGATGGAAGGCAGTTCGAACAAAAAGAGCCCTTGGGTAACTAATGCACCTGCTTTCACAAACGGCACCAACCCAGCGTCTATACAGGGAGGACAGGTCATAATTTATACTCCAGCAGGTACAACAGGGAACGACGATAATATACAGGCCGCCTGCGCCAACAACAGCCCAATTAGCATAGCGGTCGCAACCGACGATGTAAAAAGTGCTCAGATAGGCATAACGATCAACTGCTCGGCTCTTTAAGCGAACCGATTTAACCGGGGTACCAGTTATCATCAACAGGAAGGCAGCGATCGCAAAATGAATAAAAAAGGTTTTACACTCATAGAGATCCTCATAACATTAGTCATCCTTGGCATACTGGCCGCCATCGCAATACCGATGTATACGGGCTATGAGCGGAGCGGAGCAAGACAGGAGGCAACAACAAACCTTCAGGGTCTTTCCCTTTGCATGGAGCAGTATTACGCGGAAAACGCAGCATACACACCCCCAGCCGCTACCTATACTCCTCCCACTCCTGGCGTTTATATCTGGAAATCAGACTCCAACGGGAACGTCACTGAGAATGATTTTGCAACCTGGCTCCCAAGCTTTAATCCCAAAAAGTCAGCCGCGACGGTGAACAATTACGAATACCAGGTTACCGCGCCAGCCGCCGCTACTGCGTATACCGCAACGGCCATACCTGTGAGGGGTTCCGTAGTCGCGGATGGCAACCTTACGATAGATAACAACGGAAACAAAACACCCCTGAACAATTGGTAGAATTAGCTGGCGCTTTTATCGTCTTTGCGCTTCTTTTACCCGGCCTCGCCCCGAACATCTATGTTGGCGACAGCCAGCTCTTCAGTACGGCAAGCTATTACCTGAGCACGGCCCATCCTCCGGGTTATCCCCTTTTCGTTACAATAGGCAAGCTTTTTACCTTTATCCCTTTTGGATCGATCCCGTTCAGGGTGGGGCTGGCGGCGACGGTATTTGCCTGTTTTTCCTGGTTAGTCCTTTTTAAAATCATAAAGCGGCTGACAAACAACACCGCGATCGCGTTTTCCTTCTCGTTCCTGCCGGTCCTTACGCCTTTGGCCTACACCCAATCCCTCGAGCAAAAAGGCGTTTATTCGTTGAACTCTTTTTTATGCCTGCTTATGCTTTACCTGGGCCTACGTGCTTATGAGGAAGAAGACCCCAGGTTTCTTTACGCCATGGCCTTCCTCTTTGGAATCGGCGCCGGGAACCATCACACGCTTGCGCTTTTTTTGCTGCCCTCCCTCGTTCCCCTCTGGATTGTTGCGATCAGAAAAAAGCGGTTCGCCTCCCTCCTGTGGCTCCCCGTCTTTTTTGCGGGCGGATTTCTCATCTATCTGCACCTTTATCTAAGGAGCCTGGCCCTGGCTGACAAGGGTTTCATATACAGCATTGCCCGGAACCTTGAGGAATTTTCAGGGGTCTTTTTCAGAAAGGCTTATACAACCAGCAGTATTCAGGCCATACAGAGCTTCGGCACGCCTCATAAGGCAACTTACATTAACGGCGCTAAAAATGTTATCACTTACGTCCTGGCCTCCCAGTACGGCGCGGCCATGACTGGCATCTTTTTCCTGTCGCTCCTCTGGCTTCTTTTTTCAGAAGAGAGAAAGGCGCTTAAGGCATACCTTCTTTTTGCCGTCCTGCCATGGATTTTTTTACTGCCCGCAATTACTTTGACCGGCGCCATACCCGGCGAAAAGGGGATGTCCATAGTGAGCCAGTATTATATGCCTCTTCTTTTTCTGCTTCCAATATTAATCAGCCTTGCCACAAACAGGGCATGGCTCTACATGAAAGCGAAAAAAATAAGGACGTTCAAGGCCGCGCAGGTCTTTCTCCTTTTACCCCTTTTATACATACCCACGGCGCTAAATCATTCCCTGGCTTCCAGCTACATAGCTTATGATACTGCCAAAGACACCTTAAGCGTGCTGCCTGTAAACAGCGTCCTTCTGCTTTACGGGGACAACCCCGTTTTCGGCGATTACTATATCCAGTGGGTGGAAAGATACAGGGAGGATGTCCTTGCCTTTAGCCGAATCCCGCGCAAGCAGGAATACTCCATCGAGGGCAGATCAAGCTATCTTTTCAATAAGGACCTCTTCAGCTATTACGTAAGCCTGACTGGCCCCCACAACCTGAAGATGAACTATGCGAGCTTGGACGCCCTTTCAAAAGAGGGAAGGCTCTTTGCCGTCAATCCCGACGCAATGACAAATATTCTCATGAAAAGATACCGGGTAACGTCTTATTTCGGGCCGCTTTCCTATATGCTCTTCGTGAAAGGGACGCCCATGGAGCGGGCGAATGAATTCATTCTTGAAAATTATCCCAAATTGAACTATGAAAGAGCCTATATGGTTTACTCCTCCGATCCTCAGGTAGTGGAGGAAAAAAATTTGTATGGCTTTGCTCTTGTTGCCGCCGCTTCCATGACCGGGGACCGGGCGGAGAGGCGGCGGCTGCAGGACGCGGCCGTGACGCTCGCAGACCCTGAGCGCTTCCTGCCATGGGTCGTCGCACAATTGATACAAACAGGCGGGGAGGCAGGCGCCCTGGACTTCCTGTGGCGGACGGAAAGCGGTCTGCCTTTTTCAAAGATGGCTGACATTGCCCATGTGATGGAATATATCGTGCTTTCGGATAACGGCGATCCGCGGGCCGGAGCGAAATATGAATATCTGAAAGAGCACGGCCTGCTCGAATATCTTGGAGGCGTTAACGCTCTTTCCATGGGACTTGGGATGGAACCAAAGAAATCGTAGCCCCGAAAGAGGGGCGCATTGCCCTTTATCTTTTAATGTTTGCGCCCGACCGGGCGCCTGGTTTTAGTCTCAGCCGCAGGGGAAGTAATTTATCGTATATCCCTGGCCCTCAAAGGCTTCCCTGATGCTTGTCCTCTGGTCAGGGGTTAGAGAGACATACAAGGCCTGCACCTTGTTGCAGTCCGGCTTGATGCAGTTATAGCGGTACAGGCTGTCTTTTTTGTCCTGTGGGACAGAGGAGGCGGCAAGCACCTTTTTGAAATCTCCGCTGTCGCAGAGCATTTTATGAAGCCCCGTGGACCTGCTTGCGAAATAATACGCCCTGCCGTTTTTGTAAACTGCGAAGCGGTTTTGACTGCAACCGGAAACAAGGAAAATCGCAAGGACAGACACCGATGCCCAAAAAACCAAAATCCCTCTTTTCATTCAAGGCTCCTTATTTTAAGAGGTCCTGTACTTTCTGGACCATTTCTGCTGAGGTCCAGTCCCGCGCGCCGTAATACCTTCCGGCAAGCCCCCCCTGCTTATCGATAAGAAACGTCGCCGGCACCCCGAACACGGCGTAAAGATCGAATGCCACCTTCCTTTGAAAGTCCTCAAGCACCGGGAAAGGAAGCGAGTCATGGGCCAGGAAATCCTTTACCGGCGGCTCCCCCGAATCAATCGAGACGGAGAGCACCTGGAAATCCTTGCCCTTCAGTTTTGCCGCGAGTTTTTTTAAAGAAGGAAGCTCCTCGACGCAGTTAGGACACCATGTGGCCCAGAAATTCAGGAGCACCACCTTGCCCTTGTAGTCAGCCAGCGTGTAGGTCTTGCCATCTATGCCCTTCATGCTGAAATCCGGCGCTTTTTCTGCGGCCCAAGAGGAAGTCAAAAAACCCGTGGAACCGGAAAACAGCAGAAAAAAGCCGAAAACAAAAAGCAGTAAAATCTTCAGAAAAGATGAGTTCAGTTGTTTATAAACTTTTAACATATTAAATATTAGGCCTAACGTTAATTCTTTGTCAATATGGGAAAAAGAGGAAGGGCCCTTCCTGTGGGAGGTAGAAGGGCCCAGAGGGGATGGGAAAAAATAAATCCTGATACCTGAACTCATATTACAAAATAAGAATATATTTGTCAAGTAAAATCGAAACTGATTAGAACCTATCTCAAAATTGATT